>JBGCDN010000674.1:0-6999 GCA_045105495.1 Planctomycetaceae bacterium | reverse complement strand
GTCGCGTGGGGTTCGGGCAATGATCGATTCAGGAACGAGGAGCTTGTAAATCCGAGTGCCGACAAGTCCTGGGTCCGGTCCGGTTTCGCTCTTCACGCCGGTAATCGCTTCGATCTCAATCCAGCGGCAAGGCTGCGTTCGCCCTCGAAACTCGGCCGTCTCCTGTCCGACAGATCGGATGGTCAGCTGCCGAATCCAGTTCAATTCCGCAGCGGTTTTCAGCTGCCCGGTTTCCGGGTCCGGTCGCTGGTCGATCTGCTTCACAGAGCCTTCGTAGCTAATCCAACTACCGTCAGGCGGCATGTTGAAAAGCAGTCCCTGTCCCAAAACGGGTTGGACCAGAAACAGCCCAAACAAAGTCGAAAGCAAAGCAGTTCTATTCATTTGTATCGTCGTTTTTACAGCAAAGAGAGCCGAGACAAATCTGCCGCAAGTCTGTCAGAGGCAATGACCTCGGGCAAGATCAACCCCGAAATCCAAGGGTTCTGGGCGGCAACTTCCTGTTGAGAACCGGACTAATCCGGATCCGCAGTCAGGTCGAAGACCGTTCAGATGGCCGAATTGGTGATAGAAACGGCTGCTGCCCACGTCTCGTTTCCGTACGACCTGCATAGAAAACGTAATGTTACACGCCCTTTTCATCCTAATAGCCACCGTTGGTGTGCAGGACGAAGCTCCGACACCGGCCGCTTCGTCAGCAGACATTGCGCGGCTTGTGGAGCAGTTGGGCGACAAGAAATTCCGGGTTCGTCAGCAAGCGACGGCCAAACTGAAGTCGCTTGGAGGCAAGGCAGTTCCTTCTCTGCGCAAAGCTGTCACTAATCCGAACTCAGAAATCAGCGACCGCGCGACTTCGGTTCTTGGGTACGTACTTGGTACGGCTGCCAGACTGAAGTTTCTCAAAGAGCCCTCTGTTGCGAACGCAAAACAAGTCAAGGCTTGGTCGCGGCTTCGGAAGCTGGTCGTTTCAGATGAAGCTGCGATTGCTCAGCTAAAATCCTGGCTGGAAGCCGAACCACGGATATTCGAAGCAGGTGTGATGGGCGGCGACGTGCTGACGAACGAACTTCGCGACCGCGCTTCTCGGCTGTCCGATTACAAGCGGCGGCCACCAGAAATCAATGCGGTTGAAGAAGCAAGAGTCCTTGCCAGCGTCTCTGCAATCGTCTTCGTCGCGACCGACCCACAAGTCGGACTGACGCGTGTTGGGCAGTCCGCAGTAGAGAGTGTTTTCAAGCTCGGGGTTACACGCCGAGCGCTGGCACCGGCTGTTGGCAACAATGCCGTGATGCGAACACTTGCCGGAGTCTGGATTGGTCAACCGGGTAGCCAGTACACCAAACTGCAACTGTGCCTCGATTTTGGTCTGCCTGAAGGACTGGCCATGGCCGAATCGATTGTTCGCAGCAAAGCTCGCGGCCCGCGCATGGAGTACGCGTTGCACCTCATTGGCAAACTTGGTGGGAAGAAGCAGGTCAAGCTTCTTCAGTCACAACTCAGCAACGATGTTCGTCTTTCACGCAGACAAGTTCGCGCGGTTCAACGTGATGGACGTCCGTCGAAAAGCAACTACGAATACCAAGTGCGAGACATCGCGCTTGCGATGCTGTGGCACCTGCACGAGGAAGACCCGGCGAAGCATGGGTTCGATTCGAACCGAGTGCGTCGGCATCCGAGATTCGTATTTGCTCAGAAGACACTCGGGTTCTCGTCAGACGCAGACCGCGAAGCTGCATTTGCTGAGTGGAACGAATTTGCGAAGAAGACCGGCATCTAACCGCCGCTCTTGGCGGGCAACCGCGAAACGCTGGCGGGCTTCGTCAGTCGTTGGTGTCACCAACCGTGTCGGGATTGTTCATAATGCGAACCAATTCCACGACGGACTGCACTTTCATTTTTCGGAAGATGCTGGTTCTCTGATTTCGCACTGTGTGAGCACTGGATCCCAACTTTTCAGCGATGGCCTTCGTCGATAGTCCCTCAGCCATGAGGTTAGCGACTTCTTTCTCTCTGGGAGAAAGGCGTTCAAGCTTCGAGTAAAGCTTCGCGTGCTTGCTGTCTTTCTGCAGAGCTACCCGAACGCGTTCCAAGAGATCTTCGTTACGGAACGGCTTCTCGATCAGGTCGGCTGCTCCTTCCTTCATGGTCTGAACAGCCAAAGGCACATCAGCGTGAGCCGTCAGGAAGATAACGGGCAGAGTGAACGATCTCTGCTTGAGCTCTTTGTAGAGCTCAAGACCGTCCATCGAAGGCATACGAAAGTCGACGAGAACGCACCCACGAAGCGTAGGACTCACAGCGTTCAGGAAATCCTGAGAGCTGGAGAACGCGTGGCACTCGAGGCCACTGGCAGTCAGTAAGGCGCTTACCGCGTCTCTTACGACCACTTCATCGTCGACAATGTATACAGCAGAAATGACTCTAACCTCTGGCCCCGGAAATCACTCGCCGGGGGAGTTTAGATCACTGCAACTTGTTTTGCAGCAGAGATCTGGAGAAACGACCGAAGGGACAGGCGCTCGTCCGAAAACATCAACACGATGTTGCCGGCTGTCCCCCGATCGATTTCACCTTGTCTGCTTAAATCAACACGAAGCAAAGAGTGTGCCGATTTCACAACGTCGAAAACCTTGCCGATGAGTTCGGCGAGGCTTATCGTGTTGGCAGCGGCTCAACGCGAAACGATTGGACTTCACCAATGGGACATCACGAACAAACTGCGGTTGGTCCCGCGAATTGGTTTGAGTGCCAAATTCCCGACGAATGGTCATACAGCTTAAAGCTGGACTCGCTTGAAATCTGCCCGCCGAACAGCCAGCTTCGAGTTCGAATCGACGCCTTCTGGCATTCTGCAAAGAATGTCGCACCGGTGGAATTTCTTGATCCAAGCACAATCTTCACAAACGGCTTCGCGCTTAGAAAACTGGCACCGCTGCGAATTCCGCAGGCAGCTTCGTATGGCATCGAGGGAAGTGTTGTTGTCACCGAAGGACTCACATTGTTCCAACGGCTGTTCTGGCCGGGCCGCAAACGGAAGTGCCAGGCATGGGCGATCCGCTACAAATCCGTCTGCCTGATCTGCTCAGTAGAACAACTCTCAGAGACCAGTCTCAGCAAGGAACTTTTAGACGAAGTTCGTGAAGTCCTCGCCAGCATCCGCTTCACCACATTCCCTGTCGCTCCGCCGGAAGCCTTCGCCGTGTGCCTGCTGAGGCGAGTTCGACGGAAATTCGATTCGCCTGCGAATCGGATTGGAGGGCTGAAGCTCGCGGTGGGGAATGCTCGAATCAACCTGCTGAGCTTCTACCGGAAGTATCAGCAGTCGCCAGAGTCTCTTGACGCGATTACCCAGTCAGTGCTGGCGACGATTGAACGGCTACTGAATTGGAACGCAGAGTCGATGGACGAAGACTTCGAACTGGTTCAGGATCGCATTATGCCGATGCTGGTTCCCGAAGCAGTGTGGCAGGATTCTCTCCGAGAGTTCGCTAGCGAACCATGGATTGCCGGACTACGAATCGTCTATGTCGTCGATGAGAACGATGCCTACTGGTATGTCCGGGAGGGTTTGCTTGATGTTTGGAACCTGTCCCGGACTGAATTGCACAAACTCGCGTTAAGTAACCTCGCCGACTACTTCGAACGGCGATCGATCGATATCACGGCAGTTGACGGAACAAATGGTCCGAATCTATTGATGCCAGTGAACGCTGACGCATACAACAGCGTTCAGTTGCTGAACCAACCGTTCCACCGGAAGTTGCAACAAATTCTGGGTCCTGAGTTTGCAATCGGGATTCCGAATCGAGACTTCTTTGTGGCCGTCAGCCTGAAGAACTCAGAAGTGCTGGAACGGGTTCGTGGCAAAGTCGCAGACGATTTTCGCACCATGGATCATCCGCTGACTGATCGCATTTTGATTGTCTCAACGGATGGTGTCTCAGAATACTGTGACTCGGAATGAGTGAATCTGATAACGCTGAGTGCTCGATGGTACTGCTTGGCACGGGCACCAGTATTGGTGTCCCCGTAGTCGGCTGCGAGTGCGAAGTCTGTTTGTCTGAGAACCCTCGCAACAGTCGCACCCGAGCCGGCGTGCTTGTGAATGGTCCGGACGGAAATTTTGTTATCGACACACCGCCCGAGCTACGCATTCAGCTCATCCGGGAACGCTGCAAGCTGGTTCATGCCGCCATCTTCACTCACGCTCATGCAGATCACATCATGGGCCTGGACGACCTGCGAATTTTTGGTTTCCGGCTGGAACGGGACATTCCGCTGCACTGCGAATCCATCGTTGAAGACCAACTACGACAATCGTTCAACTATGCATTCAGCGCCGCACCCAAAGCGCACCGCTTCGCTACCCCGCGATTGTCTTTCAAGCGCATCGGACCGGTTGAACCGTTCGAACTCTGTCGACTGGACGTCCAACCGATTCGGCTAATGCATGGAAAGCTGCCTACACTTGGCTTTCGAATTGCCGATGTCGCGTACTGCACCGACGTCAGCACAAGTCCGGCGGACAGTCTAGAACACCTTCAAGACCTGGATGTCTTGATCATCGACACACTTCGCGAAGAACCACACCCCACGCACATGCACCTTCAGCTGGCTCTCAACACCATCACGAAACTCAAGCCGAAGCGAGCGTTCCTGACTCACCTTTCGCACCAGTTTGATTACGACAAGACGAACCAGATGCTGCCAGAAAGTGTGGAACTCGCATACGACGGACTTCAACTACCGCTGCAGATCAAACCCTAACACGCAGTTCTTGCCGATCTTTCCCACGCAGTTCCTGGGACATCGGTTTCTTTCCCGCCCAGCGATCAATCGCCGCACAGCAGAATCGCATGAGCATGTAGAGTCCTGTCTTCCATCGACGGAGACAGGAACATGAAGTTCAAGACCGTACTGCTGCTTCTGCCACTCGCTTTCGCCTGCACAGGCTGCACGAGTTTCGACAAGATGATGCACGAACTGCAACCGCATCGTTTGTGGCGAGTAAACAGCGGACCCGCCCCGGGCCGAACCGATTCAGCGTACTTCTCTGTTCATGACACAGAGGGCGAAAACGAAGGCAACGAAGCCAACGAAGGCGAAACCATCGAATAGATCGCGAGCCAGCGGTCTTCCCTTCAGCCGTGCGAACTCAACGCTACTGCTCGTTCAGCCCTTGCCCGGACTGAATCATGGGCATGATCTTTGCCAGGCGGGTGGCTTTGGTCTGTTCTCTTTTGGCATTCGAAATGTAGTCAGCATATTCTCGCTGCTTGCCCTTGGTGAGCTGTGCGAAAGCCTTCGCCGCTTTTGTGTTCTGCGACAACGCCTGTTGCAGCTGTGGTGGAACCACCAACGGTTTGCTGCGATCAAACTTGATGCTTCTACCTTGCTTCGCGAGTTCAATCGCTTCTTTCACGTACGCTTTAATGAAACGCGGTTTGATGTCCTTGCTGGCGATCATTCGCCACTGACGCATTGCCTTCGTCTTTCCCTCCTGAGCGTTGGTCAAAACAGACCGGTCATCTTTCAGCAAGGCACCTTGGAAGAACCAGATACCGAAGTACGCCTTAAAGCAACACAGACCGACAACGTTTTGTCCCGCGTGTGTGTAGCAGGGAAACGACCACTTCAGCCCTTCTTCAAGATCCAAAGAGTTCAGGATATCGCGAAGCTGGATCAACTCTGGCTGAAACTGCTCTGCCGATTCGATGAAGTGGTCAACAGACTTGTAACGTTTCACTTCTGATGTCCTGCTGATTCCGGATAAAGAAGAAACGAAGCTCGCCGAGCCATAAAATTACGCAGCTCAGCCTCCCAGAGTTTCGCAAGCTCGTTCGGCGTCTGACCAGCCAGTAGTCCGTCACAAACCTTGCGGCAGCCAAGCAACCGATTCAGGGACTTCGTGTCCCAGTCGTTGGGATACAGTCGCAATAGCAGCTGCCCGATCGCCAACCCAGTCCCGATCGGCTCGAACGCGCGGCGATTTGTGATGACAATATTCACGCCGCCACATTGTTGACCTTCGTATTTGCTGCTTTCCGGAGTGAACCGAAGTGGCACAAACCGGACACCGGGCAACTGCAGCCGGTTAAGAGCTTTCGCAAACGGAACAGCCTCAATCCACGGGGCACCAATTACTTCGAAAGGCGTATCTGTGCCGCGCCCGACTGAGATATTCGTCGTCTCCAACAAGCCGACACCCGGATAAATCAACGCCTGGTTCAGACAGCGCATGTTGGGTGACGGGTTTGTCCATACCTGACCGGTCGCGTCGAACATGTCGTCACGCTGCCAGCCTTCGACGCGAACAACCTGTAAGTCAAGATCGAGGTGTAGCTCCACCTTCAGCATTCCTGCAATCTCGCCAACCGTCATTCCGTGCCGAACCGGTAGACTGTGAGCCGCAACGAAAGATTCGGATCCAGCATCCAGAACCGGTCCGGAAACGGTGACACCGTTAATCGGGTTCGGACGATCCAAAACGACGAACCGCAGCTTCGCTGCAGCCGCAGCTTCCATCGCATTCTTCATCGTCGAAATGTACGTATAAAAGCGCGTGCCGATGTCCTGAATGTCGAACACCAGCGTGTCGATCCCCGACAACATCTCTGCCGTTGGCTTGCGAGTCTTCCCGTACAGGCTGTGAATCTTCAGGCCAGTCCCATGATCTCGCGCGTCGCCGATATTGGCTTCGTCTAACTTCCCGGCGAACCCATGTTCGGGACTGAATAGCGAAACCAAATTGACTGCTTCAGATTCATTGAGAAGCTGAACCGTTGATACACCATCGTTCGCCAAACCGGTGTGATTCGTTATCAATCCAACCCTCCGATTGGCCAACGTTTCGAAGTCGTTTGCGCGTAGAACATCGATTCCGGATAGAACCTCCCCAGCTTTTGATTCTTCTCGTTGCTCGATAGAAGCCGCAGCGAGAGTCGCGATTCGACCAGCCAGCCGATTGACCGATCCTTTGCCATCAGGATGAACTCGGTT
>JBGCDN010000673.1:0-4914 GCA_045105495.1 Planctomycetaceae bacterium | reverse complement strand
AAGGCAGTCATAATACAGTAAGAACGTCGCATCCGCGAACTGCGGACGAGATGTCGTGCTCCGCTTCCAACGAAAAAAGCGAAGGCACCAAGTAGTACCTTCGCTTCTGGTTTTCTAGTTGCTGAGAGTCCCAGTCATGCAGCCGGTGGACCTCAACCTGTCATCTTCTAGCGAAACTTTCGAGTCTTCGGTGGCTGGTTGTCAGGATCTTTCCCAGCGTCCTGCTTCTTTTTAGCCGCTTCGCGAGCGCGGCCTGTGGCTGTGCTGGCGACTCTCTGTGCGAGCTGCAATTGGGCTCGTGTGAAGTACGGAAGCCGACTTGTGGATCGGATGATCTGCTTCTGGGCAAGTTGCTGCCATGACATGTTGTTAGACAAGTGCCATGCCGCCGCCTGAGCCGCAGCGTTGTGAACACGGCCGGTGCCAACAAGCTTGCAGAGTTCGTGAACACGAGGGTCTTTGGTGAACTGCTCGACTGGAATCACTTTGTAAGTCATTCGCACGTTTGGATCTGTCTTGCCGTGTTCAAGGCAGACAGACTTGTAAGGCACGCTGACAATCTTTTCTGGTGGGATGGAGAAGAAGTTCCCGCCGCCACCGCCAAGACCACCGCCGCCACCGCCAAGGCCACCTTGGCCGCCGCCAAGACCACCACCAGCGCCGCCACCGACACCTTGTCCGCCGCCTTGGCCTCCGCCGAGACCACCACCACCCTGACCGCCACCGAGGCCACCACCGCCTCCGCCGAGACCACCGCCCAAGCCCTGATTAAGGACGTGGACGCCAACGAATGCTTCTGGCATTTCGACGGTGAGAGGTTTGTCTGTCTTGTTTTCGAAAAGCAGTTTGCCGCCGAGTGGCCCGTTGGCCAGCATTCGGACTGAGATCCGATCAGCGTCCATCGCCTCGAACATCTTCACCTTCTCTGCAGTCGGATCGACTTTGAGGACAGTGATGGCTCGCTTTGAACGCTTCTTGTTCGCGGCTTCTGTTTTTGTCGCCACACAGAGCATTCCTGTGGCAACGGCGAGCATGCACAGGGCACGCATCATGGGAGTCTTCATTTGAACAGGCCTCTTCCGAGTGGCGTTGGACGCTAAGAAATGCACTATTAATGGTAACGCACGGATTTTCAGCGTACCAAGAGAATTCTGGCATGTCTGCCAGATTCGCCCTCTGAGATGAACGAGCATCCGCGAAAAAGCTGATACTCCGAGCTAACGGATCGCGAAGGCCAGTGATTTCCAGAGAACCATAACGATTAAGTCGGTTCTACGAGCCTGCTTCCAAAGCACCACGGTCTGTGAAACTACCGTTCGCAGACGGCCTCTGGCGAAAACTCTACCGTGTCCGTCGCTTCCGAATCCTCAACACTGATTCGCCCACCGACTTCCGAATTGCTCATCAGCGTGACTAACTGCTGCTTGTCGAATGGGCTTGCGAACTCAATGGCATACGTGAAGAAGCCGCCTTGCTCTGACATGGTCCGGATGATCGAGGCCGGCATGACCATGTCGTCATCCTTGGCGAACCGGATGAAGAGCCCCTTATTCGTCAACTTGTTTTGCACCGTGATCACCGCGCCGACTTCTGAGACGTCGGTGGTCCAGCCGGGGATCTCTGTCGGAATGATGGAACCGAACACATCAACAGCGAGCACTTCAATCGCGCCTCGAAATCGGAAGCGGGGGTGTTTTCTTCGATCACTAACTTGGACCGTGCCGCTACGAATCAGATTTTGAATTGTCGCCATTGAACCATCCTCGCGCGAGGGGCGCCTGTGTAACCTGTGCCTTCAAAACGTAGCTTGTTAGCCCACGGTCCGATTGTGCTTTCGGGTTTGTTCTTCACCGGAGGGTTCCGGTTGCGAGGGTCTTTCTGGTAACAACGAACTATGCCTGCGTGATGACAGGTGAGGTTCGGTTGGAGTTCGAAGACGATCATGTGGACGAAGATTTGCGGATTTACAGATGAAGAGACGGCTCGGTTTGCTGTCGATGCCGGTGCCGATGCCATCGGAATTAACTTCTATCCGAAGTCGGCGCGATCGACCGACGTCACGATGGCAAGAAATATCGTCGCTGCAGTTGGTGACGACTCGTTGTGCGTCGGTCTGTTCGTGAACGAGCCATTCGACGATCTTGTCACCAAGGTCAAGGAATCAGGAGTTCAAGCGATTCAGTTGCATGGCGACGAACCTCCTCACTTCCTTGTGGCCCTTGCTGTGGCGTTGCCAGATCATTCCATCATCAAAGCATTCGCGGTAGATCACGTTGGCCTTCACATGGTCGATCAGTACCTCGGCCGATGTCGCGCGTTGGGGCGAATGCCGTGGGCTTGTTTGCTGGACGCCAAGGTGATCGGCCAACGTGGAGGAACCGGTCAGGTTGCTCCCTGGGAGATTATTGAAGAGCAATACCGCGAAGACTGGCCGCCTCTGCTGCTGGCTGGCGGCCTGCATATCGACAACGTTGCCGACGCGGTCAACAGAGTTGAACCGTGGGGCATCGACATCGCGAGCGGCGCTGAACGTGAGCGAGCTGTGAAGGATCCGCGGATGATGAGTGAACTGCTGGCGGTTACCAAGAAGCTCTAGGTCGTCTTGCTGTCTTGTTTGCGAATGTCTGTGGAGCTGATGTCGCGACGGAATGCGGATTCAGGAATTTCGTCAAAGAGATCCATATAGCGTCGCGGAAACTTGCTTGTTGTCAGTGTTGCAAATTGATTTGACTGCAGACGGCCAGCGACGAGAAATCGGCAGCTCGAATCAGACAGCCGTTCTAATGCTCCGTGAAGCTGTTGCTGAGAACCGTTGTAGTATTTCTTGTTGACTATGCGGACGGCTGTGTCGATGCCGACGATAAATGTCGTGTTACGGAATAAACATGCTTTTTCCACAAATGTTGCAGCATTTGTAACAAGCATCGGTCGCTGACAGTCTTGGATCCGACTCAGGACGCACGCTTGTGTTAGCAGCGGCTTGTCTACGTTGGCGACCGACAGTTCAAAGACAGTCGGGCGTTTCGTAAATTGCTCTGCAACGGTCGCAAGTTCGGTGTGCCCGTCATGTAGTGGGTTGAAAGAACCACTGAGGCAAGCAAACGATTGTGGTGCGTTTGGCTCGTCAGGCAAGCAGAACGAGCCATCCGGCAAATACCAGATGGCTCGTCGTTGACCAGTGATTACTGAGTCGATCACAGTGTTTGGTCCAGAGACTACTGCCCGGATTTGTAGACGCTGTGATTTGGGTCGCCACCCGACTTCAGGTAAGCAACAAGATTCAGGATCTCGTCTGAACTCAGTCGGTTCAATAATCCGCTCGGCATCATGGATGTTTTCGAAATCATTTGTTCTTCGATTTCATTCACGTTGACCTGGACCATCTTGCCCGGGTTCAACATGTCATCGATGACCATGATTCTCTTCCCGTTAAGGTTGGCGACACGGCCAGTGACCGTCTTGCCATTCTCCAAAAGAAACGAAGTGGCCTCGTATTGATCAGAGATCACCTTGCTGGGTTCAACCATGGATTCCAACAGGTTTTGGTTGTTGAATCGACCGGCAACCCCGGTGAGGTCGGGACCGACGATTCCACCGGTTCCAGCAAAACGGTGGCACTTGTAGCAAGCGGTGATTTCAAACATCTGCTTGCCGACCTCGAAGTCTCTTTTGCCGTCATCCGCAGCAACCATCGGCAATAGCTCACTCACAGTCCACTTTTTGACAACAGGCCGAGCGTTGAGCTTCGCCGTCGGATCGATGGGAGCCTGTTTGACTTCAAGAACATCTGCGAGTTCCTTCTTCTCGCTGTCGCCAAGCTTCGCCAGGGCTTCGTCGCGAATGTTTTTTAGGAACCGCGAGAAGCTGTTTCCGCCACGGAAGGCGCCGGCTTCGTTGAACCAATTGAAGTACTGACGTCTGAGCTTTGGTGTCCAACCCTTTTCGAGGTTGCGAAGCCAGAGCGCGTACTGAATTTGTTCTTCCTGCGACGCCGCACTGGCCATGAGGTCGAGGGTTTTCTCGGCCGCGCTTTCGTGCTGGAGATAGATGAGAAGCTGACTGAGTTCGCGATTCATCCGGAAGTCGCTTGCCGGGTACAGTCCGTCGAGAGCAGTGCCAACGGCGTTGGCGAGACCTTCTGCTGGTTCCCCCAGTCGGCAAAATGCCAATTCCAGAACGCGTAGGGAAGCCAGTTCCAGATGTGGTTCCAGGTCTGAGCCAGCTACTTGTGCCAATGATTGGATGATTGGCATTTGCATTGACTCGTCGCCGCAGCGGCAGAGTGCGATGAGTGCCGGGATGAGTTTTGCCGGATCTGATTCCTGCAGAGCTTTGGCTTGCCATTTTTCGAGCGGTGTATGCTCAAGTGCGATTCGGGCGGCGTACCTGGTGTGTCGATCAGAATGCCCGAGGTGCTTCCATGCGAACGCGAGTTCTTCGTCTGTGATGTTGTCGCGATGAAGGGATTCCAGCTTGTGCCGGAGTTCTCTGTCGGCTTGGTTAGCGCTGGCTGGTTCGACAAGCTTTGCCGTCTTCGCATCAGCATGAGTCACGCGGTACAGGCCAGATTGAGTTCGTCGACCACCGATGGTGAAGTAGAACGCGCCGTCGTGCGGGTTCACGACAAGGTCGGTGACTGGCAACGGGGCAGCAGATAGAAATCGTTCGCTCTTGCCGGTGTAGCTTGATCCATCAGGAGTCATACGGACGGCGTAAACTTCACCGTAGCTCCAGTCAGAGATGAACAATGCGTGTTGATACTTTGCCGGGAACTTTGCGTTCGTTCCGAATGCGATACCGGTTGGTGAACCTGGTCCAATGTCGATGACTGAGCCAAGGCTGTCCTCGTACCATTCCGGCCATTTTCCGGTTCCGGATCGCCACCCAAATTCTGCTCCACTGGTGACGTGGTTG
>JBGCDN010000672.1:0-3117 GCA_045105495.1 Planctomycetaceae bacterium | reverse complement strand
ATGTCCGATTTCAAAATGATCCCCGACGAGCAGGAACTTGCGTCGAGCGAGCGTGATCTTAAGTTCTATCCGGCCGATCCCGATGGAGCCGTAACGCTGTCTTCGGAACAGGTCGCCGGATTCAACGAGTCTGGTTACATTCGGCCGATTTCGATTTTCAACGACGATGAAGTCGTTGGCGTTCGAAGTTACTTCGACGAACTACTCGAGCGGGTAATTGCTGAAGGTGGCGATAGCTACTCCATCAGTACGGCTCATTTGAAGTACGGTCGAGTCTACGACTTATTGACCGAATCGCGCATCGTCGCCTGCGTGAAAGACGTGCTAGGCGAAGATGTCGTTGGCTGGGGTTCGCACTTCTTCTGCAAAATGCCGAACGACGGGAAGGCTGTCGCGTGGCATCAGGACGCGAGCTACTGGCCGCTGACTCCAACGCGAGCTGTCACCGTGTGGCTGGCGATTGACGATGCTGATGTTGAGAACGCGTGCATGCGGTTCATCTCTGGTTCACACCATCAGGGCCATCTCACTTACCGGCCGAGTGGTTCACACGAAGACAATGTTTTGAACCAGACCGTCGAGAACCCCGAGCAGTACGGCGAACCGGTTGACGACATCTTGAAGGCTGGCCAGATGTCGATTCACTCAGACCTGTTATTGCATGGTTCCGAAGCCAACGAATCGAACCGCCGTCGTTGTGGATTGACCCTTCGATATGCGCATGCGTCTGTGAATGCGGGTCTGGGCTGGGACGCGAAGGGTGTCGTCGTGTCGGGTTCTGATACCGATGGCAATTGGGCGAATCCGCCTCGGCCCGATAACGACTAAGTGTTCCGTTGGCTCGGATTGCGCGGTCGGGGATGACCACGAAAGACACAAAATACACGAAAGCTTGCGCTGTTTAGTTACGTGCAATTGAACGTGCTAAACCATCTCGCGGGCACCTACTTTCGTCTATTTCGTGCCTTTTCGTGGTTGTAAATTCCTAGCGCAACCAAGCTTCCGAACGTGAGGCAGCCACGCAACCCCCCTCCGAGCGAGTTGAGCGAAGCCGACTACACGGGTGACCATCTGGTTGAAACAACTCGTACTCCGTTTTCCCAGGTCCTTGACTTCGTTAACCTTTTTAATGTTCATATCGCGCTACCAAATGAGTTCAAACATGAAGTTCATTCACCTTTCAATTGCGCTGCTTGCAGCCACTTCGCCTATCGTTGCTGCTGACGCACCGCTTAACACACTGACCGATGCAGAGGCTCGCAGCGGTTGGACGATGTTGTTCGACGGCAAGTCGTTCGATGGCTGGCGGAACTTTAAGAAAGACAAGGTCAGCGACGGCTGGCAGATTGAAGATGGTTCGATCGTCCGCAGCGGTAAAGCTGGCGACATCATGACCAGTGAGAAGTTCAAGTACTTCGAACTTCAGCTCGAGTACAAGATCTCAAAAGGTGGTAATAGTGGCTTGATGTTTCACGTCACTGAAGAAGCGGGCACGCCGTGGCAGACTGGTCCTGAAGTTCAGATTCAGGACAACGTCGATGGTCACGATCCGCAAAAGGCGGGTTGGCTGTATCAGCTTTATGAACCACGAGTTCCAAACTGGGCTCGAATTCCCGGGTCAACGCAAAAGCACGATGACGCGACCAGGCCGGCTGGCGAGTGGAACCACTTGTACCTGCGAATCGGTTCGCCAAAAGAAGGCGGCGTCTCTGAAGTCTGTATCAACGGTGTGAGCTATTACAAATTTCGGTTGGGCACCAAGGACTGGAACGCACGTGTTGCGAAGAGCAAGTTTGCTAAGTTCGCTGGTTTCGGAAAAGCGGGTGAAGGTCACATCTGTTTGCAGGACCACGGCAACGCGGTTGCATTTCGAAACGTGAAGATTCGAGAGCTTGGCGATGATGCCGGTCCGAAGAATCCGATCGACGGTGAACTGGCCCTCAAAGGCGTGAACGCGTTCCCTAATCTCGAGTTTGAAGGTTGGGAAGGAACCAACGACGACGGTAAGCCAGACCCACTGCGGCCCATGGTTTTGACTCACGCGAATGACGGTAGCGGACACCTATTCATGGCGTCACAGCACGGCATGATTCATGTGTTCAAGAACGATCCGGAAACTGGTGAAGCGAAACTGTTTCTCAATATCCGTGAGAGCGTCAAGCACTTCCGGGGACGCGGAGCGAACGAAGAAGGCCTGCTCGGGTTTGCGTTCCATCCGGACTACAAGGCAAACGGCAAGTTCTACGTTTATTACACGTCGTCGAAGGACCGGCTGACGTCGGTCGTCTCGGAATTTACCGTTTCGTCTGACGACAAAATGAAAGCCGACTCATCCAGCGAACGCGTTGTGATGAGCATCAAGCAGCCGTTCATGAACCACAACGGCGGTTCAATGGAATTTGGTCCAGACGGGTATCTCTACATCGGCATGGGCGACGGCGGCAGTCGCAACGACCCATACGGCAACGGTCAAAAGCTCGACACGATGATGGGCAAAATTCTGCGCATCGATGTGAACGGAACCGACGGCGACAAGAACTATGCGATTCCTGCTGACAACCCTTTCGTTGGCCGCGAAGGCGTGCTTCCTGAAATCTATTCCTACGGCTGGCGAAACGTCTGGCGTTTGTCTTTTGATTCGGCCAACGGTCGTCTTTGGGCTGCCGATGTGGGGCAGGATCTTTGGGAAGAAGTGAACGTCGTCGAAAAGGGCGGCAACTACGGTTGGAGTGTCAAGGAAGCCAGCCGTCTATTCGGCAGCAAAGCTCCGTTCAACAAAGAAGAACCCATCGAACCGGTCTGGGAATACGACCACCAAATCGGCAAGTCCATCACGGGTGGAACCGTCTACAACGGTAGCAAGATTCCCGAACTCAAAGGCAAGTACATCTACGCCGATTACGTGACCGGCCGCATTTGGGCTCTTGGCTACGACGCCGAGTCGAAGAAGGCGACGAAGAACTGGTCACTCATCGACGGGGGCATGCCTGTCCTCGCATTCGGCCAGGACGAAAACGGCGAAGTGTACTACTTCATCGAAAGCCGAAGCGGCAAAAGTATCTTCCGCTTCGAGAATAAGTAGGCCCCAACACCGAAGTAGCTAGGCCACACCGAGAG
>JBGCDN010000671.1:0-4168 GCA_045105495.1 Planctomycetaceae bacterium | reverse complement strand
AGCATGATCTGGCAGGCTCAGAACCGCATGATGTTCGTTAACTCTGCCGAAGACGCCGACCTGGTCGCGAATGAGTTGGCCGTGCTGACGTTCGATCCGTACCGGATCAAGCACGAACTCAAGTCGCGACGACAAAAGATCGTCGGCTACCGGCGCGAATGGCTGCGAACGTCTTCGTCAACCAGTGGGCACTCTACGGGTGAAAGCCATCAGCACGCCGTTGGTTATGGCCATACATCTGGTGAGTCAAAACGCACCGGAGACCCCAACCGGACTGAGAACAAGAATAACAGCAATCAACACAGCGACGTGAAGGGTGGTTCCAACACATCAACCAGCTCACGCACGGATGGCGAACACGAGGTGAATGTCCCCATCCACGAAGAGGTTGAAGAAACCAGTAGCGTGACTTTCTTTCCATTCGAAGAACATCGTCTCGAATGGTCACGTAAAATTCGCCAGCTACGAACCGGTGAGGCATTCGGTAAGTTTCTTGACGACCCTGAGCTGTATCGAATTCTTCTCGACTACGCACCTGTCCGGGTGACAACAGAGCTCCGAGAGCGAATGGCCGCGTTGCTTGAACAGAACTACGCGCAGAAATACTTCATCTCTGCCAGCGAGGCGGACCATGCCGCCGAGCAGGACCGACCGCTACTGCTCGGGCATACGCCAACACAAAAGCTGATCTTACCGGAGTCTGACACTCGTCTTCCTCAATCAGAACCGACAGCGCTCAGTGATCCTGAACCGGACGATGAATCAGACGATGACGACGAAGGCGGTTCAAGTCTGTTCAACATACCGGAGCGCACGTCGTGAATCAGTTGCGAGATGGGAATGTCACCAGCTTCTGCTGCCAGTCTCGTCGCGTGTTCGAGTTCAGAACGTTGCGTGATCTCGACACCAGTCATGTCGCGGTACATGGTTGCCCATTTGTTGCGCAGATGCTGAACCTGATACGGCTCAAGGTCTACGCGATCGTCGAGTTGTTCATAGCGATCCACAATTGGTTGCAGGCGTCGCATCGCTACTTGCAACCGCTGCGCGTCGCGTCGATTTCGGCGCGACTGAAATGCGGAGTCGATCTGGCCGTTGATGGAGTCACTCAGATTGATGCAGCCAGCTTACCGCGCAACGTCGTAGAAAATGTCTTGACAAAATGTTGAACGAGGCCATGATGAGCGTGCTGTTGGAAGCAACGCTGTTGCTGTCCCGTTCAGCGGCGGACAAACGGACGACACACCACGTGTGTGTTCGCAGTTGTTCAGCCCGAACGAATCGCCTGACCTCAGGCACTCTTTTCACGAAGCGACTCGTTTTCCGAGCTTCGCTTCGTCTTTCCCCCGCCGCGTCATGTCTCGCACTCATTCTGCGCCGCGTGCCGCGATTCGGTGTTCTTCGAGGTCAGCAATGAAGCTTACTCCCAACGATATGCTCGTACTGAAAGCGCTTTCGCAGTACTACGTACTGAGCGCTGCGATGATTCAACGACTGTGCTTTCCACATAGGAAGGACAGACGTCATACACGTCGGCGACTGTCTGAACTGGCACGCGCCAACTATGTGCGCAAGTCTGCTGTTAACGTCGCGTTCTCAACAGGGAACGCTGGGCCGGCGTACTCTCCATCCACTCGCGGCTGCGAAGCACTGGCTGTGTACTTCAACGACGACACGTGGCTCGCGACCAACACCAGGCAACCGAGACTGGATCGGTTGCATCACTGGCTCGACATTGCCTGGGCACATTCGGTCGTGCGACGCGCTTGCGAAGCAACGAACGGAGCCGTGGGACTCGTGCAGTGGATTAATGAGTGGCAACCCTGTTTGGATGCCGATGGAAACGCGTCCGGCTACGTCTTGCACACACAGTTTCGAGAGCAACCGCCGCTGAGCTGTTCACCCGACGCGGGCATGTTGCTGAAAGTTGGCGAACACCAACGCACGTTCATGATTGAGATTGATCGTGGAACCAGCGGAGCCACACGGGTCGCAGCCTCGAAGATGCCGGGCTATGCCACATGGCCGCGACTCAGGGACACAAGCGCGCTTTCCCCGGAACAACGTTCACGGACTTCGGCGTGTTGATCGTCACTGTCACTCCCAACCATCGAGATCGGTTGCAGCGTGAGGTCCGGAAGAAGCCGGATGATCGGCCGGACCTTTGGCTCTTCGCAGCCCGTGAGGACTTTGAACCCGAACGGATGTTGTTTGACTCGATCCTGCGTGACCATCAGGGGAACATTGCATCGCTCATGAAGCGACCGCAAAGTGAAGGTAGGAACGGACAGGAGAATACCGATGCAGCGTAATCTCCGACGCCCTTTACCGTACCCGTTGGTACGCCCTTTACCACGCCAGTTGCACGTCCCCCGCGGGTATACCAACGGGCGTAGTACGATGGTCTTCGTACTAAACGTAACCCGAGTCCCACCAGCAGCTTGGGGCTCGCCAAGGGCGTTCGTCGTAAACTCCTCAACCCTTGGCTTCTTAGTGTGGTTGGCGGGTCTTGGTCGTCTCGTGCTACAGATATACGCACTCGACATCCCTGCCATTATGCGTCGCTCCATGCCGGTTCCGACCACACTAAGAAGCCAAGGCTGCGCCCTGGCGACCCCGCCTCCGATGCTGATGGGTTTTTCCTACTCCAAACTGACTCAGCTTCAGATTCATCGTCGTCATTCGCTCTTGGCAGAGCGAAACAAGCTGCCCCCCCCGGAGACGTTCGTGCTCCATTGCCTCCGCCACACCACCGACCGGACGCGCGCACAGACAGTTCAGGGCTGTCCAACGCGCGTCCCGGTGTGGACTTCATATTTTTTACCCCGTCTCGTTATGCAAAACGAAACTCAACCTTCAACCAAGCCCGCTGCAACGTTCCGTTACCGTGGCATCTCAGCCAGTGTTTTTGAAAACCACTCTGAGAAAGGCGACCCCTATTACAAAGTGGCAATCGTGCGGACCTACAAGGATGGCAAGAACGGCTTTAAGTCGACGCCAACCTTCTCGCGCGATGAATTACCACTGGTAATCAAAGTCGCCCAACAAGCTTTCGATTTCATCCTTGTCACAGAACGTGACAACCGAGTCGAAAGCGACAACAAGTAAGCAAACCGTGACAGGCTGCCCTGACAGCCTGTCACCAACCGCGTGAATCGTGACGGCGCATCTTCGGATGTCGTAGCGCGAATCAGTGGTTGCAGAACTCGAATCTCAACGTGCGATCTTCTTTCGATCATGCACTCACTTTCACCACCATCAACCGGGACTGATCCGAACCGGACATCGTCCCCCTGGTTGCTGTGGATAAATCCACTACGAACGGTTCGTGGTGAGTAGTTCTCTTCCTTCTTTCTCATGACCAATCATGAACAAGCTTCCAAACAATGGTTTCGCGTCGTGTTCCGCAATTACGAATTGGGCATCATTGATGTCCATGCCACCAACGCGGATGCGGCTTACCAGATTGCGTACGACGCGGGACCTCACAAATGGGGGCTGACCGGCTCTGATGATTGGGATCTCGAATGTATTGACGCAATCGATGCTGAAGACGTCGAGAACCCATACTCGTAGGGCAAGCAACAAGTCGGTGTCTCCGGCGCGCTCAAACATGGCTGGCAGTCTGATGTCCGGATCACACTGCCAGTCGTCGGAGGGCATGCAGCTCTATCGTTACAACTGACCAAATGAAGCTGGTCGACCAGCTTCACGATTGCGGAATCGTGATGGCGAGGACTTCTAACGTTCTCCAGCACGCATCCCGATCGGATGAACTCAATCTTCTGCTGAGCGTCTTCTCTCCGACGTCTCGCTCTCTTGTCCACAATCGCATCCAACGATGCGTCACAATCACGAAGGAGTTGAGATGAAGACATTGATCAGTGCATGGCACGAAGCAGCCGAATGCGTTTGGTGTGAAAAGGAAAAAGAAACCGTATCCGTTGAATTCGGAGACGGGTTCCTGACGAACTCGCAGATTTGTTGGCGCTGCCTGCAGAAAGCCATCCGCGTACGTGCTCGCAACGGATCAAAACCGAACAACGTTCGCCCGCCGAAAGTCGCCAATCAGGCCAGCAGGGAGGCCTCATGACTTTCGGCGAGTGTCGTTGATGTGCTCTCCATCGGAGGGCAGTACTTATTTCTTTCCAACCTTCAACATGCAGAG
>JBGCDN010000670.1:0-11243 GCA_045105495.1 Planctomycetaceae bacterium | reverse complement strand
TTGCAGCGTCTTCACAAAGAAGCCAATGACTCGAACTCGGTATCCACCTTCCGGAAACTGACGCGGCGCGCGATCGACGGTCGCGACGTCGATTGTGGCAAGGACCTCGTCGGAGTCGATGGCAAGAAGATCAGTTGTGACCTCGCCCCGGTTGCTTCGAACCAAACCGGTCACTCGTCCATAAAGAACCAGAGGTCGGCCAACGTAAGCTGACGGGTTACGTCTGACGGCGGCCATGTGGTTGAAGTCTGCTGTCGCGGAACCTACTGGTTGAAGCAACTTGCGCAACAAACGCATCGAATCGTATGCGCACTCTTTTTGAACCGAGTACGCCTTGTCGGCAACATGCCGCCGGAGATCGGTGAGGTAGCGGGCTTCGGTACGGTTTGGCTGCTTGCCATGTTCGAACCGAGACGCTTCTTTTGTGAGGAAGTCACATGGTGTCATCTTGCGACTTGCAAAGTCGCTGGCTCCCATGTTTTGCGCGGCAGCATCTGCCGGAAAGACGACTGCCGCAAGAAGCAGTCCAGAAAAAATTACCGACGCGTACTTCGTGTTCGCAGTTGGTTTCATATGCCATCCCCTGATCATCAAGCCGGCTCCGCCGAAATTCCGGGCTGTCGAGCTCCCTGCTCGATCCGCCGCGCAACGACGAATCTTCTGATGAATGAAGGGGTTACGTCAATACTTAAAGCGTTTCGATGTTTGAACGGGTCTGACAGCGTCCCTATAATCCCGCCCCGCTTGTAAGCGAATACTCGTGG
The DNA here is from genome assembly GCA_045105495.1 of Planctomycetaceae bacterium. Classification (GTDB taxonomy): domain Bacteria; phylum Planctomycetota; class Planctomycetia; order Planctomycetales; family Planctomycetaceae; genus CAYNWT01. The sequence goes on along the minus strand of JBGCDN010000670.1, from coordinate 10,479 downwards.
TTTACGTCACAAAACTGGCGTGGCCCGAAAACTCACGAAAATGCTAGAACTCAACCGTCGCGATAGCGGCTCACCATTTGAAGGATGGTATCTCATGGCAGATCTACTTCAGTTCACAGACGACTCATTCCAGGCAGATGTCCTCGATTCAGGCGAACCTGTACTCGTCGATTTCTGGGCACCCTGGTGTGGTCCGTGCAAAATGTTGATGCCAACAATCGAAGACATTGCTACCGAATTCAGCGGTCGAGTTCGCGTTGGCAAGATGAACACAGACGAAAATCAGGCAACAGCTCAGTCCTACAACATCAACGCGATTCCAACCATTTTGGTGTTCAAGGGCGGCGAAGTGGTTGAAACTCTGCAAGGGCTGCTGCCGAAAGAAAAGTATGCTGAGGTCCTCGAAAGCCATCTGTCTTAGGCAGTCGCTCATCGGGTTCCAATCGCCGAAGTCGGTTTTGTACGGCTCTCGGTAAGAAAATTTGTGCCGACCGGGATTTCTCGGTCGGCATATTTCGAAAATGCCGACTCAGGAAGAGTCCGCGACGAACATCGATATCAGTCGGGAAAGGAATCCCACGATGAGCAATCCGGAAAGCTCAGCCAGCGCACCGTATCCAGTTGATGGCGGATCGCCGTTGGACATTCCCTCTGTTCCACGGCTGCCGGATCCTGAGGAACTACGCATGCTGCAGCAGGCCACCGCCGCTGCCGAACGCTTGCATGCTCAGTACGCCAGTCTGCGACTTCAGGAAGAACAGCTGAAGGTTCGCGGTCAGGAACTGGAATCGCTTCGATCTGAAATTGAACACAGTCGTCAATCCGCCGAAGCACAAATCGCGCAGCGGCAGGACGAAGTGGACCAGCGACGTCGCGAGCTGGATCACAAAGTTGCACAGCTACAGCAGGAACAAGAAGCGATACGTCAGCGACATACGCAGTTGGAACAGGTCGAAGTCGATCTGAATCGCAAACGCGAGACCATGCGATCAGAGCTGATGCGCGATGTTGATGTTGAGCGTGCCGGGCTGCAGCAGCTGCAAAAGACGGTCGGTGAAGAACGCGATAAGTTCCAAATTGAAGTGAACGAGAAGCGTCAACGCTGGGAACAGGAACTTGTTGTCAGACGTGAGAATCTCGATCGAGATCGGCAGCGACTTAGCGTTCAGGTTCGAAAGGAAGTCGACGCAGAATTCGAAGACTTCCGTCGCGAAAAGAACGAATGGCTAACGGAACGAGAACGCAAGGAATCAGAACTCCGCGAACAGCTGGAAGAGCTCCAGCAACAACGTGAACAGTTTGAGAACCATCTGAATTCCGAACGCCAACGCATGGAAAGCGAACTGGCGATCGAACGCGACAAGTTCCAACGCGAACAAAACGTGCTTGGCAATCGGTATCGGTTCCAACTCGAACACCTCAACCGATCACGCGAAGAGCTGGACCAAGAGCTGCGGTTGTTCCGTCGCGAGAAGCAGCAGTTCCAGGTCGAAACCGGTGACTTCCGCGAACTACACCAATCACGGTTGGAACAGTTCGAACATTACCGCAGCTTGTTGGCCGAACGAGAAGCCGCAATTCACCGTCAGTTGGACCTGCTGAAAGAAGCCAGTCAGGCTCAGCAAGCCGAATTTCACAGCATGCGTCGTCGCGACGAAGATCAACGTCAGCGATGGGTTGCCGAAGAAAAATCGCAGCGCGCGGAACTTCAGCGACAGGCAGAGATGTTGGCTGCTCAGGCTGAGAACCTCGAAGAACGCCATCGTCGTCTCGACGAACTGCGTGAAGAGTTGGAACGTACTCAGGCCACAACGCTCGAAGCACGCATGTCTGTCGAAGAAGTCTTTGCTCAGATCTCCGGTGCGATTGGTGCTGAAGCGGCCGAGAAGCGTGTCGGTGCGGCACGAACGGCGATTAGCGAACACTATCGCCGTCTCCGAGACTCACTTTCGCAGGAACGTGAAGAGCTGATCGAAGAACGCAAAGCGATCGACTTGAAACGCAACGAACTTCGAGACGTCCGAGCGGATCTTTCGGAGTGGATTGGTTCTCGCGAAGAAGTTCTGCGAGACCGCGAAGTCAAGCTTCGTGAGTTCGAGCACTCGACGGATGAACGAGAACAAGCATGGCATTCTGCTCAGTCGCGATGGCAAAACCAGCGGATTGAGGCCGAAGGCATTATTCGCGATTTGTTACGCCAGATCAGCGACCTGCATCTTCCAGCCGTTGCGGCCTCAGTCGCGCCGGGTGAAAGTAAAACAGTCGAACGGTTCCGCCCAGCGGCGATTAGTGAACATCGAATTGTGCCGGACCAATTGGAACCCGTCTCACTGGCTAATCATCAGGCGAATGCTCCAGCAGAACCTGAAGATGACCAGGACGAAACCACTTCTCACAGTGAAGCCGCTTAGCTTGTTGTAGTAGCTTGGAAGTCGCGTCGGTGGCACAGGATTCCAGCACTCAGTGGATGAGGATCGGTCATGCCGACGACGGAAGTATCGATTCTGTCCTGGAACATCCGGCAAGGTGGCGGAAGCCGTGTCGATGGGATTCTGGAGGCCATCAGAGTAGACGGTTCGCCGATTTTGGTTCTGTCTGAGTTTCGGAACAACGATCGAGGCCTCGCGATTCGATCGACACTTCTAAAGCGTGGCTACGGATACCAAGTCGTAAGTGCGGCGCAGGGTCCGGAGAACTCGGTGCTGATTGCCAGCCGATTTCCATGCGGTTCGGCGCTGTTTCCGACAGCAGATCCTGTCTATGCGAACTCGATCGTTCGAGCGGACCTGCCAGTGTGTCGTTTGTATGGCGTGTACCTGCCGCACAAGAAGAAGCACCGCCTGTTCGACTTCTTGTTGGAAGACGAATTGGACGACGAAGAGCCCGCCATCATTACCGGCGATTTCAACTCCGGAAAGAATGGCATCGATCAGGCTGGCGATTCGTTTTGGTATTCAGACAAACTGACCGCGCTGGAGAAGCGTGGCTACTTCGATGCGTTCCGCGAGATACACGAAGACTCGCGAGTCTATTCGTGGTTTAGTCATCAAGGAAACGGCTACCGATACGATCACACGTATTTACACGCTGCTTTGAAACCGATTCTGAAAGACTGCTTCTACATCCACGAATGGCGAAAAGAAGGACTGTCAGATCACTCCGCCATGAAGGTCGTGCTTGGCCTTTGACGAAGCGATTCAGAAGTCCAATGCGCACCGTCCGGAGCTGACAGACAAACCGTGTCGTTCCGTTGGACTGTTAGAAGTCCCAGTTGGTGTAGACCTTGGAACGGAATTGCTGCCATTCTTCTTTGTGGCCTGCGGCTCCTGGTTTGTCGACGAGGTTACAAATCCAGTCGTCCATTCTTCGCAGTCGCTCAGCAAGCACGGCGGCCGTGTTGGTGGCGATGCGATAAGCGGCCGTTGAACCTGCGGCTTCCAGTTCGTCGTACTTGTCGCGACGCAGCATCAGCACTTCAACATCCGTCATGGTCATGATGGAAGCGGAATGCGGCGCTGAGCAGAAGAAGGACATTTCGCCGAAGATGTCGCCAGGCCCCAGTTCGGCAAGGTTCCGTTCCGAATCTTCACCGTGCGTCTTTGTGACAGCGCAGTGGCCCTTCACGATGACCCAGAGAATCTGAATCGATAAGCCTTCTCGCAGGATTCGATCGTTTGGCGAATAGTGGTGGAGTTCCATCCGCTCCAGCAATTCGGTTCGATCCTGAGCCGTCATGCCTTCGAATATACCGAACTCTGAGAGATCAGATTCGGTGAGTGTATTTGTTGCTGTCATTGGAGATGTCTTTCGGAGCGAACGAAATCAAATCCCACCCAAGACCGTCGCGCGGCCGACGCGACCGATGCCGAGCAGATATGCTGCAGAACGCAATGGGATTCTCTTTGTTGTAGCGATGTCCCATACACGATCGAAGCTTTGGATCATAATCTTGTCCAGTTCCTGACGAACTCGATCCAACTCCCAGCGGAAGTGCTGCCGATTCTGCACCCATTCGAAGTAACTGACAGTTACTCCGCCTGCGTTAGCTAGAATATCGGGCACAACCGGGATCTCTCGCTTCTGGAAAACACTGTCTGCGCCGGGATTGGTCGGACTATTTGCCGCCTCGACGATGCAACCCGCGCGGACATCTTCGGCATTTTCTGCCGTTAGCACGCCACCGATCGCCGCCGGAATCAGCACATCAACGTCGGAGAGCAGCAACTCTTCGTTGCCCATCGGCTCTGAACCTTCGAAGCCCTTCACTTCGCCAGTTTTCGCAACGTGCTGGATAAGTGCCGGAACATTGAAGCCGGTCGGGTCTCCGATTGCACCGTAGGCGTCTGAAACGGCAACAACCTTCGCACCGCGTTCAGTCAGTTCTTTCGCTGCGAAGCTGCCGACGTTGCCGAAGCCCTGAATGGCGATTGTGGCGTCTTTGGTTGGCTTCTTCATTTTCTGCAGCAGCTGCTCTGTAACAACTGCGACTCCTCGACCAGTCGCTTCTTCGCGACCCTTGGCACCGTGAAGCTCAACAGGTTTTCCGGTGACACATGCCGGGTTGAAGCCGTGGAATTTTTCGTATTGGTTGTTGATCCAGGCCATCACCTGAGAGTCGGTTCCCATATCGGGAGCAGGGATGTCTTTGTCTGGTCCGATGACATCATGAAGTTCGTCAACGAACTTACGCGTAATCCGTTCCAGTTCTCCCGTGCTGAGCTTTCGCACATCAACCGAGATGCCGCCTTTTGCTCCACCGTAGGGAATATCGACAACAGCGGTCTTCCACGTCATAAGCGTTGCGAGCGCGAGGACTTCTTCGGCGTCGACTTCCGGGTGGAACCGAAGTCCTCCCTTCATGGGGCCTCGAGCGCTGTCGTGTTGCATGCGGAAGCCGACGTAGGTCGCTACTTCGCCGTTGTCCATCTGCAGAGCGACCTGGACCTTTACTTCTCGCTCCGGTGTCAGCATGAGACGCCGAATGTTGCGAGTCAGATCCATCTGGTTCGCGGCATCTTCAAAATAGTGGCACGCAGCTTCGTACGCGTTCATCAGAGAATCCGATTGTTGAGCGGCTAAGACTGAGAAGTACCGATCGCCGGAACGATGAGCTTCCAATTGCTGCATCGGCCCAAGTGCCAGTACAAGAAGCGGTACTATTGTGGTTGACCGGCTACTGGACAACCTTGATCTGGCGACAGAGATCCATTCGAAGCACCGCATTTGATCTTAGACGCATTCCAGCGGAACGTCTTTCGCGGAAAATGCGGCTGTGGAGTCCGGTTGTTGGCTTCCGGCTGCGAGTGACGGTCGATTTGGGAGCAATCGACGATGCTTATTTAATCGGGCTGGAACTGCGGTTCATTTGGTCGCGACCGAAGAGATGGCGGACACCAAATAAGATCGGACGCGGCGAAGATCTCTCTTCGCCGCGTCCTTGTGAGAAACGTTACTGTCCAGACTGGGGATTTATGCCCTTAGCCTTTCGGGAGCTTGGGCTTCTTCTTTTCGTCTTTGTCAGACTTTGCTTTGTCGTCCGATACGACTGGTGGGAAGCCGTTCATGGAACGCCAGATTTCGAACCAGAGAGGAACCTGATCCAAAAGGACCCAGCCGTTTGTTCGAACACCTTGGCGTAGATAGCGAGTATCAGGCCATGGCTTATCAGTTGGGTCCGGCTTCACGAAGACACGGAACTTACCTTTGCCGTTGTCGGTGGCATCGACGGAAATTACTTCGCCACCAAAAGTCCCCACGGCAACCGATGGCCATCCCGCGAATTGAACCGCTGGCCAGCCTTCAAACTGAAGACGCACGTGGCGGCCGGGTTCGATGAGTGGTGCGTCGTTTCCGTCCATCCAAAGTTGAACGGCTCTGTCCTTGGTTTCAGGGACGATGACGCAAAGCAAATCGCCGGGCTTTAGAATTTGCGTTCCGGAGTTCGGCTTAATCTGAGTCAGGAATCCGTCCATCGGTGCTTCGACGCGTTGACTTCGTTGTTGAGCAACTTTGTTTCGCATCATCGAGAGATCTTTGCGAGCCTTCTCAAACTTTTGCTGCGTCTCTGCAAGTTTGCTTTTCGCCTTGGCGAGTTCGCTGTCCTGCTTCTTGAGTTCGTTCGAGGTCTTGTCGATGTCTACCTGAGCTTTTTGAAGCTTGTTTGTCCGGTCTGCAATTTTGCTCTTCAGATCATTCTCAGCACCAGTGACACCCTGAGCTGCCTTTTGAACTTTTGCTTTTGCTTGAAGCCATTTGCTCTCCGCCATTTGGAACTTCACTTCAGCGACGATGTCTTCCTCGAACAGAGTCTTTTGTCGCAGGTAATCCAAGCGGATCTGTTCAAAATCAGCCTCTGCTTCCGCGAGTACAGACTCCATGGCGGAAACCTTGTTTCCGGCTGCTTCGATGGCGGCAGCTTCGCGTTCTTCGATTTGCTCCTTTACCGACTTATAGGAAGCGAGGTTCGCGTTAATCGCAGGCTTCATCTGCAAAATGACATCGATGTGGTTTTGATTCGCCGTCATCTGCTCTGTGGCGAAGTCCATCGACTTTTGTAGTGCATCTTCCTGTTCTTCGAGCCGGTTCATGAGGTCTGGATCGATGTCTTGAATCTCGAGGATGAAGTCACCCTTTCGGACGAAGGCATTCTCCACAATGCCTGGTCCCATTTCGATAATCCGGCCCTTGATTGCCGCTTCAATAGGCTGCTGGCGTTCACCCGGAGCGAAGGCTTCGACAGAGCCGCCGCCTTTGACAGATTGTTGCCACGGAGCAAACGCTGCCAAAGCAAACGCGCAGACCAGCGAGGCCAGCAGAATCTTGGCGATAAGCCGAGCGATGCGCGAGGACTTGGTCAGCTGAAGCGATGGCATCATCGCTTCGCTGTATGCTCCGGGAGCGAGTAGGCGTCGTCCTGAAAGACCCGTCATGAGGTTGCTCCTGTCAGCCGCTGGTTATCTTTTTTCTGCAAGTAAATCGCTCGTTCAAGTCGTTCGGCGATTGCGGAACGTCCTGTCAGAACGAGTGTTGTCCACGTTCGCCGTTCATCGGTGAGAGCCTGCAAGGCAATCTCGAGATCGGCGTCGGGTAGTGCGTCTAGTGTTCCATCAACAACGACGAGTCCTGGCTCTCCCGCCATCGCTCGAGCGATGCTGAGCAAACGCAATTGGTTCGGGCTGAGAGGCCCACCCCCACTGGTTAACGTTGTGTCGGCACCGTGGGGAAGCTTGTTAAGCAGCGGCTGCAGCCCAACCAGTGCCAGGGAATTGTGTACGTCGGTTGGCATGACAGCCGGGCGGTGCAGGTGCACGTTTTCGTCGATAGAACCCTGAAACACTTCAGGTTCGCCGACGAGGGCAACTTGTTGTCTTAAAATGTCCGGCCTGAAGTCACGCGGGTCGATGCCGTCCACTTTGATGGAACCAGACGCGGCGCCTCTTGTTCCGTAAATCAGCTCGGCGATCGTAGTCTTGCCAGACCCCGATGGTCCGCAGACAGCCACTGTTTCTCGCGGGGCGATGTTCAGACTAAACCCAGACAGTTTTGAGCCCGCTTTTACATCTGATAGCTGAATTGCACAGTGGTCAGAAAGATCTGCGGCCATAATTCCGCTTTGATCTTCAAGCGGTAGATCAAACAGGACGCCCAGCTTGTCGACAGAAGCCAGCACGTCGTAGAAGCCTTCAACATGCTTTCCAAGCTTGGCGAACGCAGCCACGATGACGGTTACGATCAATTCGGCCGCGACCAGCTGGCCAAGGCTCAACTGACCGTCCACGACTAGCCAGCCACCGATGCCCAACAGGACGGTACTCGCAAGGGCCTGCAGTGTTAGGGCGAACAGGATTTGTCGCATCAAGATGCGGAAGTGAAGCTTGCGATAGTGTAGGTAGTCGTGAACAAGGCTGTCCGCTCGCTCCATGGCGAAATCGGTTCCGCCTGACGAGCGGAATGTAGTCGGGCATCGGGCCAGATCTTCCAGCCATGCGGCCATGCGATACTTGGTCTTCGATTCTTTGATCGAGCTCTTCACGGCGCCTCGGCCGAGAACGAAGATGACAAAAGCCATTCCCGCCAGCAGCACTGCGTCGAATCCAAGCAGCCATGGGTGGTAGAAACCAAGCACTGCCATGCCGACCAGCGTACTGAGAATCAATCCGATCCCATCGAGCAGGAACTGAGCACAGATTTTTTGAACCAAAACAACGTCGAAGAATCGGTTCACAAGTTCTGGAGCGTATTCGCCGTCGGTTGCGTTGCCGCGAAGTCGAGGGAGTCGATAGGCAAGGTCTCCCGCAACTCGAGCGAAGAGTCGTCTTTGAACAATCTCAACGACGTAAGTCTGGAGAGCCTTGAGTGCTCCGGAGAATGCCAGGAACACGAAGAGAATGACCGACAGCACGAAGACCGGTTGCAGGAAGCGGCCAAACGCCACGTTGTTGACGAGGGCTTCCACGGCCATTGGGGTTGCCAGCATGAGCAAGCCGACAACAAACGCGAACAGAACCACAATCCAAATGTCAGACCATTCCGGTCTGAGGAGCATGAGTAATCGTTCAAGCGGTGTTGCCTTCTTCTCTGAATTCAGAGCGATCGGCTGAGGGCTGAAAGCAACGCATCGAAGCTGGTCGGCCTTGATGGTTTTCAACAGAGTGCGTCGATGGATCCAACGAGGCTTTTCTGATTCTCTTGGCTGAAGAACCAGTAGCTTCTTCTTGGACGATTTCAGAACGGCAAACCACTCTCCGGAATCAGGATCACGAACAACGATCCTCGCGCCGTTGCTGGCGAGCTTTTGCAGTTCTACCAGAGTGAGGTCAACCGCGCGGCCTGACATGCCAAGGCTGCTGGCTGCTTCGCTAACCCAGCGCCACCACTGTTCGTCTTCAGGCCCTGCCCAAGCGCGAGTCGCTTCAATCAGGCTGCGCTGAACTGCACTTCGTTCGATGGATCGAACGCCTCTGGCCAACCGGTCGAGGATGATTGCGGCATCGCGACTTGAGTTTGTGGGAATACTCATACAGATCTTTCGCTTCACTCTGGCAACTGGCGAACCGTCTTGCGGTTGCGACCTTTGAAACTCTAGGTCATCCGTTCAGAGGAATAGGTTCTACGACCTGGCAGGGGCCTGATTTCGGCGTTTCACTTTGCGATCAAGCGTTCGGGCGACGGTTCGTCCCGCACGTCCGGCACTCAGGTCAATTGCTGCTCGCATATCTTCGTGTGTCGTATCGCTTACGACTGGTTCCGCTTCGCGCTTCAGGCCGACGATCAGGCGGCAGCGTTGATCGACGCCGCCACGGGGACCGTTTACGTCATCCAGGAGGACGTCGACCGACTGAACGCGGTCAGCAAACCGGGACAGGGCGAACGCCAGCCGTCGCTGGACGTATTCCCGCAGATCGTCTGTGCATTCAATTTTTGATGTGATCGCGATTTTCAACGGCTTCTCCTTCGCTTCTTTGACTTCCGCAAAGTCCATAAAACAGTCTTATTCGTTAGATTCACGGCAGTTGTGACAATTTGCCGGGTTGAGTTCTTCAAAGCGGCTGAAGAACCGGTTGTGCCCTTTCGCAATCCCCGTTTTCAGCCCAGCCGCGACGAAGCCGAACATCAATCCCTTGCTCAGAAGGCCCGTCTCAAACCAGAAGAGAGAAACTGTCACGACGTATAACGCGGCGAATAGCGACACTCGCTCCAAAAATACCAACCACCAACGGGCGTTGGTGACGGATTGATTGTCGTCGATTGCAGGAGCTTGGGGGTTGTGTTGCATGGCATCGCCTTCCACTACTTGTTCGACTATTGATAGGTCGCTCAAATACATCTAACAAATAGAATGTTTCACTCCGATATATCGATAAAGAAGATGTGAGTTGCGGGTGGGGCGACGTCAGATTTAGCGGGCAAATTGTCTTCAAATCGATATATCACCATTGATGTATCGAAAAATGAGATGATTGGTTTGTGGCCAACTTTTGCCGGGATCGCAGGAGAACCAACTTTTGAACGATGATTGGCTGAATTATCACCACTTGCTGTATTTCTGGGCCGTTGCCAAAGAGGGAAGCGTTACTGCGGCCTGTGACCGGCTGCATGTCGCTCAGCCGACTATCAGTGGGCAGATCAAGAAGCTCGAAAACGCGATTGGCGAGAAGCTTCTCGAACGATCGGGACGGGGAGTCGCACTTACGGACGTTGGGCAAGTTGTGTTTCGCTATGCAGACGAGATCTTTTCGATCGGCAAGGAATTGCACGACACGCTGTCCGGGAAAGTCACAGAGCGGCCCACTGTACTGCACGTTGGGTTACCGGAAGTGCTTCCGAAGCTGATCGCTTTCCGTCTGCTTGAACCGGCACTGCAGCTCGAAGACAGGATTAAGCTGATTTGCCGCGAAGGTCCAATGGAACAGCTACTGGCGCAGTTGGCCACACACGAACTGGATGTGGTCTTTTCGGACTCTCCAGTCGGCTCAATGG
>JBGCDN010000669.1:0-3421 GCA_045105495.1 Planctomycetaceae bacterium | reverse complement strand
TGCGTATTTACCCGGCGGTTCACTCTGGCACAGCCAGGCCAATGAAGCCGCTTTCGCTCACATACCGGGACTACGAGTTGTCGTTCCATCGACTCCAGAAGACGCGGCCGGCCTGATGTGGACGGCGATGCATTCGGAGGACCCAACAATCTTCCTCGTTCCCAAGCATCTCTTTCGCCAACAAATGCAGGTCGGCGAAACGGTTCCTCCGGTTCCCTTCGAGAGTGCAAGAATCCGACAGGAAGGAACCGACATCACCATGGTCGCCTGGGGCAACGGAATTGAAGTTGCTATGGCTGCGGCCAAGGAAGCGGAAGACGTTGCTTCTGTAGAAGTCATCGACCTGCGTTCAATCCAGCCTTGGGATCAACACACAGTGCAGCAGTCGTTGGAAAAGACCGGTCGGCTGATTGTCGTTCAGGAAGACAACGTAAGTTGCAGTGTCGGACAAATGATTATCAGCAGCATGACAAGCGACCCGGAAAGCTGGTACAGCTTTGTCAGTCCGCCGCAGCTGGTGTCTCGCCCTGATGTTCACATCGGATACAACCCAATTTACGAGTACGCCGCGCTGCCTGCGATTGTTGACGTTGTCGGTGCAATTGAAAAAGTGATGGAGGAATAAACGCCGAGCGCGAGTTGTGCTCGCGGCGTTCATTTTCTCCCCGACTCTTTGGTGGGCAATGTCCCACCGCTCTTGTGAAAGTAAAACATGCCTGTCGTCTCAGTCAGAATTCCACAGCTTGGTGAAGGTCTACAGGAAGCGTTGCTGGTCGAGTTCCTCAAGCAACCTGGAGATAGCGTTAAGCGCGACGAGCCGATTTATGTGATGGAAACCGACAAGGCGGTGACCGAAGTCGAATCACCGTACGAAGGAAAGCTGGTCGAGTGGGTTGCTGAACCCAACAGCGTTCTGCCGATCGGAACTGAAGTCGCGAAGATGGACGTCGCAGAGGGCGTCAAAGAAATGCCAGTTTCTCATGGCCCGGACGCACCGAATACGGTTCCATCTTTCTCTGGCGCCACCGCGCCACCAAAGACGTCGGTTCCGATCCCGCCGCGAACCCGGAAGTACCTTAAAGAGAAGGGGCTGCTGGACGTTGCGGACCAAATTCCAGCCGCTGGCGCGAAGCTGATGGTGGCTGACGTCGATCGGTACCTCGAAGAAAAGGGCGGCGGCGCGGCTGTCGGTCAGGGTTCTGAGAACTTTGATCTGACAGAACTTCCGCCACAGCAAATCGCTCTGAACTTCCGGCTTGTCCGCGGTGTCCAGGCTTGTGTTCCAGTAACAGGCGTCGCCGATTTGGACTGGACAGCGATTGGTAAGGCGAGACAAAAAGCCAAAGACGAAGGCAAACCGATTACCAGTTTTACCATGTTGTGCTGGTGCATAGTCCAAAGCCTGAAGAAGTACGAACGGTTCCGCAGCACACTCACAAGCGACGGAAAGACTCTACGAACCTACCACCACGTCCATCTCGGCATTGCTGTGGCCCGACCGGGCGATGAATTGCTGACCGCTGTCGTTCGCGACGCCGATACGTTGTCTCGAGACGAGTTCTTTGAAGCTGTCGCGAAGCAGGTCAAGCTGGCTCGAGACGGAAAAGATCAGGTCGACGAATCGACAACCTTCACCGTCTCCAACATTGGCAAGGCGGGACTGCGAAGTGGAATTCCAGCAGTTGTGCCTCCCGGAGTTGGCACGTTAGCCGTCGGTGAAGTTCGCAACATGCCGGTGCCGAAGGATGATGGATTCGAATTCCAGAAGCAGGTAACGCTGGCTCTGACGTTCGACCACCGAGTCATCAATGGCGTCGGAGCTGGTCAGTTCCTGACAGATCTGTGCCAAGCCGCTGAATCATTCGAACTCTAAGAGGCTGCAAAGTGAGTCTCGCGGCAGATCTCTTCTTTGAGCGCGACCTTATGGCAGGAAGACTTCCAGAAGCGTGATCGGTCCGTCTGGAATCACGGTGACAGTTGGAACTTCGGCTGGAACAAGCAGCGTCGAACCACATGTCAACGGTGAATGCCCGTCACCAGACTTCACCGTAGCGTTGCCCTGAAGCAGCATCAAAATCCGGAATGCATTGTCGCCGCAAATTTCAAACGGCCCCGAGCCAACGTGTCGCTGGATGACGAAGTAGTCTTCACGAACCAGCTCTTCGTGAGTGTGTTGGTCATCTGCGTGAAGAACCCGAGGCGTAACAGGACCAACAGCGCCACGGTCGAAGTCGATGCAGGCTAATGACTGCTCGATGTGAATTTCCCGAGGCTGCCCGTCTGAACCGAGACGACCCCAGTCGTGCAATCGAAAAGTGAGATCGCTTTGCTGCTGGACTTCAGCCAATAGAACTCCGGCGCCGATTGCGTGGACGGTTCCGGCAGGCACGAAAATGCAATCGCCGGCTTGCACCTCAAACATGTTGAGCGTCTCTTCAACGGTACCCGCTTCGAGATGGGCGGTAAACTGCTCTTTCGTAACACCGTCACGCAGGCCAACGCAGATCTGGCTTCCGGGTTCGGCGTCTAGAATGACCCACGCTTCGGTCTTGCCATTTTCGGCTGAGTCGTAAGTTCGCGCTTGCTCATCGTTCGGATGAACCTGAAGGGACAGCCAGTCATTGGCATCCAGGAACTTGATCAGTAGCGGAAACTGTTTCAGTCCCGCATGACAACCGAACAACTGTGAGTTGCTATTCCTGACAATAGAGCCCAAGTCAGTCGCCGACATATCTCCTGAGATCACGATACTTTGATCGCTGCCGTGATCGGCGATTTCCCAACTCTCAGCGTAGTCTGTTTCGCCGCCAAGCTGTTTCCCAAGCACCGTGCCCAGCCGAGTTCCACCCCACCGAATACGTTTCAGGATTGGTTCAAATGAAAGTGGAGATATGGTCATAAGTCGGCTCTTTCATTGCCGGACGAGCCGATGGCATTCGACAAGGAACGAAGATGGAGTCGCCTGAAACACGATAATCGAGGGTCCTGAGCGACAATCAGTCTGAAAGGAACTCTATTTCTTGTTTCGACACTTAGCACCAGCTTTCCCACCGCGCATGAAGAAACGCTGACAATTTCTTGTCAGCGTTTGCAGGATCCGATTCAGAATAGCCGCGCGACTATTGTGGCGGGGCTTTTGTTACTGACCTTTTTGAATGCGGTCGAGGGTACGTTTCAGCGCGTCGAGTTTGGATTCCATTCGTTTCAGCTCTGTGGCCTGAGATTTCTGCTTCATGGAAGAAACCAGCTGCTCCAGATCTTCCACCAGCAGTTTTGCATCTTGAACTTCCTTCGAAACCTGCGGTGCCCGAGGTGCGCGGCGACGACGGAATTGTTCAAACGGATCGGCTCCACCAAACGGATCTCTTCCCATTCGAGGGATCATCATTTGCTGCATGCCCATGATGTCGTCCATGTTCAT
>JBGCDN010000668.1:0-11521 GCA_045105495.1 Planctomycetaceae bacterium | reverse complement strand
GATTGGCAATGCGCGTTCAGAAACGTCGTACCTCGCGCGGCGAGACGATCCATGTGCGGCGTCTGAACCTGTGGGTGCCCCTCGAGAGGCCCGACCCAATCGTTCAAGTCGTCGATGGCAATTAACAAAACGTTCGGCTTGTCAGCCACAGCCTGTGGAGCCAGAAAGCAACAAAGCAGCGCGGGAATGAAATTTCTCATACGCGTACATTGATGCCTTGTACGCTGACCTGCAACCCACGGCTAAGTTTAGATGGGAAACCTACTTTGCCAGCCCCGCTTTTCGACGGCGCGAACGTCTTGGCAATCGACGACTCGCTTGAGCGGTAAGGCCGTAAGGCCGTAAGGCCTCGGGTTTGGCCATAATTTCCAGTCGCAAACCCAACGGCGCCCAACGAAGCCAACCGTCATACTCTACCCGGCGGCTTACGCCGACTCGGCTCACAGGTTGGGACGCGGTTAACCAGTCGAGTGTCAAGGACGGTCGAATTTAGCTGACAGATAGCCCGAGCAAATCGGCGTAGTAGGTCGTCGTTTCACGAAGCCCTTCAGCCAGCGGTACCTTTGGCTCCCAGTTGAGAGTCCTTTTCGCCTTCGAAATGTCCGGACAGCGCTTCTTTGGGTCGTCGACCGGCAAGGGCACGTGCACGATCTTCGACTTGGATTTCGGGATCGCCTTCAAAACCGCCTCGGCCAACTCCAACATCGTGTTCTCAACCGGGTTACCGATGTTAACCGGACCGACTTCATCGTTCTGATCCATCAGCGCCATCATGCCAGCAATGAGATCGCTGACAAAACAGAACGAACGGGTCTGAGATCCGTCACCATAAACCGTTAGCGATTCGTCGCGCAAAGCCTGCGTGATGAAGTTGGAAACTACTCGTCCATCGTTCGGATCCATTCGCGGGCCGTAAGTGTTGAAGATGCGAATTAGTCGCGTATCGACGTTGTGAGCGATGTGGTAATTCATCATTAACGACTCAGCAATTCGCTTGCCTTCGTCGTAGCAACTTCGCGGGCCAATGGGATTCACGTTGCCCCAATACTCTTCCGTCTGCGGATGCTGTTCCGGGTCTCCATAAACTTCAGACGTGGAAGCGTGCAAAATGCGAGCACGACAGCGTTTCGCGATACCCAACACATTGACCGTACCGATGGTCGATGTCTTGATCGTCTTGATTGGGTTGTATTGATACGCCTCCGGAGAGGCGGGGCACGCGAGGTTGTAGATTTGTTCCACTTCAACGAAGTAGGGGAACACAACGTCGTGGCGAACGAGTTCAAATCGCGGATTGCCAATCAGATGTTGGATATTCTTCTTGCTGCCGGTGAAGAAGTTATCCAGACAGATCACATCGTCGCCGCGTTCGATTAGTCGATCGCACAAGTGGCTTCCAAGAAATCCAGCGCCGCCAGTGACAAGAATTGTGGCCATGATGGAACTCCGGTTAGGTCAGTTTGTTTGGACTTGGATTGTGGAACCATGAACAGATTCGTAGACGGGCTACGCTTCACCGCCACTCGACGATGCCACCGTTATCGCGCGTTCAATTCGGGCGACGGCGCTGTCGCGACCAAGTAGATCTAGCGCGTCGAACATGCCGACACCCTTTGCTTTTCCGGTGACAGCAACTCGCAACGCGTGAATAATCTGACCGATGCCCATCTCACGTTTCTCGACAAACGCATGAAGAAAATCATCAGTCGCTTTCGCGGAAAACGGTTCAACAGACTGCAGTTCGTCTTTCAGTTCCGTCAGCAATTGAACTGCGGACTCTGGCTTCTGAACTCTCTTTTTGAACGCTTTTGCATCGAAAGGCATGTCAGCATCGTCGACAAAGAATTCGTCGAACTCGAGGATATCAGCGAATACCCGAATCCGATCCTCGGCGGCGTTCACTACCTTGCCAATCCTGGCGAATTCTTCTTCGGACGGCGTTTGAGAAATTAGCTTTGCGGCGGCGAGGAACTTCGCACAACCGCTGACTTTCTCGGCTTCAGGCAGCGTATTCATCCAGTGCGCCTGATAGCTCATCAGCTTATCGGGATCGAGTCCGGCCGCCGCCTTGACCACGCGGTCCAGCGTAAAGTGCTCCACCAGTTCGTCCCGAGAAAAGAACTCGGTCTTGTCGTCATAAGACCAGCCAAGTCGGCCCAGTGCATTCAGCACTCCGGCTGGGGTGTAGCCGACCTGTTCGTAGTAGGCCACCATCACGGGACTCAACACAGCATCGTTAACTTCAATACCCATCCGCGAAAACACAGCGTCGCCGAATTCAAACATCTTTGAGAACTGCGGGTTCTTTCGATACTTGGCGACGTCCCGCTTCGACATCTTCTTCTTGCCACCCGGCGCGCTGACGAATGGAATGTGGGCGAATTCCGGAATGCTGTCATACCCCAAGGCCTTGTACAGCAAGTACTGAGGCGGCACATTCGACAAATGCTCTTCCGCGCGAATGACGTGAGTAATCTGCAAAGCGTTGTCGTCTACGACGGTGGCAAAGTTGTAGAGAGGAGAACCATCGCCGCGTGCGACAGCCGGATCGTTCATTGTCGAACAGTCCCACTCAACCTCGCCTCGCACATGATCGACGATCTTGATCTTCTGATCGCGCGGGACCTTCAGTCGGTAGACGAACTTATCACCAGCAGCGACTTTCGCTTCGATCTCAGATTCAGAAAACTCCAGCGATCGGCGCGGGTTCAAATAAACAGTCTTTGCTTTCTCAGCCGCTTCGCGTTCCTGCCGAACCTGTTCCGGATCGTCGAAGTCACGATAAACATCACCCGACGCCAACAACTGCTGCAGGGCGGTCGAGTAGAGTTCACCGCGTTCTGACTGGAAGTAGGGCCCAAAGTCCCCGCCCACTTCCGGACCTTCATCCCAATCGAGCCCTAACCAGCGAAACGCATCAAGAATCGGCCCGAGCGCCTCGTCCATGTTGCGAGCGGCATCGGTGTCATCGATCCGCAGGATGAACTGCCCACCGTTGTGCCGAGCCCAAAGCCAGTTAAACAACGCGGTGCGCATACCGCCGATGTGCATGTAACCAGTCGGGCTGGGAGCGAATCGAGTTCGAACGACAGACATAATTTCTCCGCGTTTTGGCTCTGTCACCCGGGGTCACAGATCACAAGACGAATGTATCGATGAAGTATGTGGCGGAGTTTTAGTGAAGTCGTAGCCTCTGCACCACGCAGTCACATCTCTGGACCTACTTCGACTGTAGAAGCGATGCGGCAGCATCGTCGAGGAACAAGGTTGTGTTGCCGTGTTCCTGCAGAATCGACGCCGGTATATCAACAGACACCGCCCCTTCCACAGACGCCTGTACGGCCTTTGCCTTGCGTTCGTCCGGTACCGTGCAGGCAATCGCCTTGCTCTTCAAAATCTGACGAACACTCATCGAAATCGCCTTCTCCGGCACGTCGTCGAACGTCGGGAACCAGCCTTCCCCCAGCTGTTGTTGTCGACAAGCGTCGTCAAGATCCACAACGAGGTAAGGCTCGTCCGTCTCGAAGTCTGCAGGCGGATCGTTGAACGCAAGATGACCGTTCTCCCCAATCCCCACGAATGCAATATCAATGGGATGCTCTTTCAAAACGGCCCCCACCCGAGCGCACTCTGCAGCGCAATTCGTTTCACCGTTAAGATAATGGAACGCTTTCAACGGTCGCGGCAATTGGCTCACGAAACGTTGCCAGAGATACAGCCGAAATGACGCCGGATGATCGATCGCAATTCCAGCGTATTCGTCGAGATGGAACCCAGTCACCTTGTCCCAGGCGATACCAGGTTCAGCAACCAGCGCGGTCAGCATTTCGAACTGCGATGCTCCCGTTGCCACAATGATGTTGGCTTCTCCGCGTGACTCGATTGCAGAACGAATGTGGTTCGCTCCCCACTTTGCCGCGGCGGTCCCCATTTGATCTTTTGTGTCAAAGATGTCTATCTGCATTTCGAAACCTACGGCACGTCCTGGTTCATTGCGTACAACACAATCTTCATCGCAATCTTCACGGCGTCCTGCTCAACATAGCCTCGGCATGCCGCAGTCGATTGGCGTTCCAACGCGCAGCTAAGGTCGTACTTGCTGTAGATGACGACTAGCCGACCATCCACAGTTACACCTTCGAGGAACGGTTCACCTCGTTCGACTCGAGCTTCGAACCGAGCATTCCTGCCAACTGCTGGGATGCGGCGATCGACCTGCCGAATATCGTGTCCCAGCCCGTCCGCATAAAATTCGTGGTCAATCGGGATACGAACCAGTTCAGCGTCACTGTCAAACATCTGCATCATCAACGTGCGGAAACTCTTGTCGAACTGAATGGAACCGCAACACGCATCGGCGAAAAGAACATTGCCTCGGCTAAGGTATTCTTTAAGCCGCTTCCGCTCCTGAGAACTCAGTTGGAACGCGTGGCGACCGTGCATGTACAGAAGCGGATAGTTGTAGATGTCGTCTGACATCACCGGCAGAGCCTTGGGCTTGGTCGAAGCACCAAGTCCCACCGTTTCATTCAGAGCGACAAGCAAGTTTCGCAGGGCCCGCGGCGCGGTATCCCATCCGCCGCTATGCTTTAGCTTGCCAATTTCCAGAAGACCCCGCGCGATCTGGTCTTTGCCTTTGATCCGTTCAGCACCGGTGTCATCGAGCTTATTCGGTGGCTCACGGCCGGTCGCGTAAGCAACGATGTTCACACCAATTCGAGTGTCGCGAGCGATCCGCGTGCGCAGCCGATCCTGTGCTGCTTGAGGCAGCTTCTTCCGATCACGCGGTTCAATCTTCATCCACTTATTCCAGTAACACGCCAGATCGACCGGCGAGTAGACGATTGGTGTCCGACACCCAAAGTCTAATCCGTATAGCTCAATCGCATCCGCAGGCAATCGGTACTCAGACCGAAAGATGGGATGATCCGATTCCAACCGTTTCAGTTCGCTGCCACCCTCTGGGAACATGCGTTGGATCAGTTCACGGAACCCGGGATCGAAGTCCTGCGAATCACAAGTCGCCATTGCCAGTATGAACCCACCCTGATCGACATACGCTCGCAAGGCTGCAACCTGATCTTGCGAGAACGCTGGTCGTTGAGCGCCGGAGATGTAGCAGATTGGTGCCTGGGCTAACTCTGCGACGGCTGTGTCGGGCTGCAAACGATGCACGTTGACCGTTTGGTGTGTCAGCAGTCTCGGCCAGTCGTCCAAACCGCCAATGAGTTCGACAAGGTTACGAACGTCGTCTGGATGGTTGTCCCAATCGCGAGTTGCCGGACGATCAGGCCGCTTCGGATCTGGCGTTCCATACTGCAGCTTGTTGATAACAACAGGAACAAGCCCCTTCGAAAGAAACAGCAACCCAAGGCTCGCGCCGACAACCTTTCGCTCAACGCGATTCGATGTCGTCCAATCGCCATCCACGCGTTGCAGCATCGCAAGGTGTCTCGCGCCTTCCCGATACCAGTCGTGCGGCCCCACGAACCTTCGCGCGGTCAAGCGGCCAGCTCGTTCCATCGCGTAGAGGTAATACAGAGTCCAGTCACCATGGTCTCGACCAGGGTTACTTCGCGCACTGAATCGGCGACCGATCCAATCCAAACCACGGTCTAACGCGTCGTCCGGCGCAGGACGTTGGCAGCACTTCACGGTTCCGTCCGGATTCACATCCAGGTCGTTACGCAACATACGTCTTGTGATTGCCAGACTAGCGATACCGGCACACGTCATGCTGCCGGTACTGCCCGAACCGTTGTACGCCCAACCGCCGTCCCGGCGCTGCTTGCCGCGCCAATATCGGTCGGCTTTTATCCACGTTTGCTGATCGACAGGAAACCCAATGGTGGCCGCGTCCCGCAGACCCAAGAGCCCGAACTGAGCGTTACTCTGGTCACCGCCGCTGATACTCTGCGTCGAAGAATAGCTCCAGCTTCCGTTGGCGAGTTGCCCTTTCTCCAGACGAGTCGCAAGCGCATTAATCAAAGCGTGATCGCGGTTATCTTTGGCCTTGGCCGCAACCAAGGCAGAAATCATGACCGAAAGCTCGTATGTCTGAGTCGGCTTTCCCGGCCCCAGTTCTCTCAGGTACCCAAGCGCCTTCCGGACCGTTGGATCCTTCTCCGTAAGCCCAGAGTTCACCAACGCCAGAAGTGCAAGACTGGTAACGCCGACCGGGTACTGCGACGCGCCGACGGATTTCCAATCGCCTTTCGAACGCTGGCTGGTCTTGAGATATCGCTGAGCCTGTTTGATGGACCGCAGCACATCTTCGCGCAGCTTGACGTCTTCATTCTGAGCCCAAACCTGCTGCGTGGATAAGCTGATGGATATCAGCAGAAGTAGAAACTTTTGCATCAACAGCCCTCTCCGGTTCTGGTCAGGGACGGTACCCGTCGCGGCCTGCGTGTACGACGCGGACGCTATCTCTTTGAGAGATTCGGTTCGGCTTGAGTTTTGTCTTAGTGCTACGACAAACAGCACACAAACGCTGTCAGGCACTCGGACCTTCAAACACCAAGGGCCCGCGTTCGCCCGGCTTGGCAACCCGCACTGCTACATTTCCATTCAGCACATCCGCCAATAGATCACCACATACAACAGCGCGCCAGCCGTTCATCAAGGGCAAATCCGACGTATCTTTGCGAGACATAATTCGTCGAACCAGTTCCTGCAAATCTGCATTGTTGGCGACAAGCTGCTGCGAAACTTCCATCTGAGCACATCGATTGGACAAAGCGAGGCTCAGCAATTTGCTGATAACCTGCTGGTCTGGATCGGCGTCGTGCGAACGTGACCGCAGTGGTTGCGGAAGATCAGAATCGGAGATCGCTTCGGCTCGCTCAACGCAGGCGAGAATATCATCAGCAGAATTCTTGCTGGCCGGTCGGTTCATGTCGCGGGTCGCGAACAAGTCCTTCTTTGTCTTTGGACGACGACGCGAAACATCAATGACCAGGTCATCCCGAAGGATCCGGCGGGGCTGACGATTTCGCTTGCGTGCCTCAGAGTCTCGCCATCGAGCCAATTCGTGAGCAACTGCAAGTTGCCTCGGTTTCAGCTTATGCAGCCCACTAATTCGCGCCCATGGATCTGCATCCCGTTCGGCAACAATACTGTCGACCATGCGCTCGAACTCAGATTCTGCCCACCACAGCCGATCTTTCTTTTCGAGGGATGTCTGTTGACGCTCCCAGATGGGCAGGACGTGATTGACGTCTTCCAAAGCATACTTAATTTGGTCTGGGGAGAGCGGTCGTCGCAGCCAGTCGGTTCGGGTCTGCGTACTCTTGATGTTTTGGCTCATGATACGGCTAACGAGATTGCTGTAGCCGAGCGGGTAGCTGCGACTACGAATCCCTTCAGCCAACTGAACGTCAACCAGTTTGCGTGGTTTCTTCTCAATCGCTTCGAGACAGAACCGAATTTCGGCCTGGCCTCCGTGGACGACGATGGTCGTGTCGTCGTCACTCATAATTTCCCACCATGGCGTCAAGTCATCAACAGCCAAGGGGTCGACAGCCGCAGCTACGTCAGGGGTCGCAAATTGCAGCAGTCCCAACGAAGGCTGGTACGTAAACTCAGAAACGAACTCAGTATCAAACGCAACGACACCAGCATCGCGAATCTCATCGCAAAGGTCGGCGAATTGACTTTGGTCGGCGATAATTTCTGTCGCCATAACGTTTCCGTGTGAGAGGGAACCGGCGGTGCGTCTTGCCCGCCCAAGCTTGATTATACAGAAGTCAGCCACTTGTCTGCGAATCGACAACAGGCCCGGAGGCAGGAACTTCCAAAAAATTGGCGTTTGCGTGCTGCCTGCCGCGGTCTTCCATCACTGCAATGGAAGCGGTGCTCCATATCCACTGTTCGTCCAAACAGAAGTCATGGTTCATCGGGAACGACGGTGATAACTGGGCGAAGGCGATCTGCCGAGCTGCTTCCGACGCAACCCGAGCAACCGTTATGAGGTCACGATCTCAGTTCTGATGACGGCTGCAAAGGGCCCGCAGGTCCGGCCAAGTCTGCCGCAGCAGTGGTTCAATCTGCTGCTTCAAGAGTTCGTATGCGAAGCAAATTAGCCGAGCTGCAATGACACCAAAGCAGGATCGTCTTCCGGGGTTGGTTCCCCCTCTGGGGCCAGCACAGTGTCTATGAAGAAGTACAACAACTGACGAACCTTGTCGTTCTCAACATCGTCCGCCAACGCTTCGGCTCTCGCCCTGCTCTTCTCAACCAATGCTTCGGCCTTCTCGAACACTTCACACTCTTCGAAAACAAGACGCAATCGATTTAGTCGAAGACTATCCGCTTCAGTGCCCGTAAGAATGTCTTCCAGTTCGTCTTTCTGGGCGGCCGTTGCAGTTTGCAGAGCCAAGGCCAGCAAGACGGTTGGTCGCAACGCGATAGCATCCTGACCGGCGATAAGCTTGTTGTTCACATCGCCTCGCCAGTCTTTCAGGTCGTTGAGAATCTGGAACCCAACACCAACGTGACGAGAGAAAGGTCCAACCATCGCTTCGTACGGCTCGATATCGCCAGCCATTCTCAAACCCGCGAACAAGGCGGCTTCGAAAGCGGGGGAAGTCTTCAACGCATAGATCTGGAGTGCATCGAGAGGAGTGATGTCCCATGTCGGCGAAGCCTGCCAGGCCATCTCTGCGCCCTGACCATCACACAGCTTGATATGCGCCGTCGACATCCGATCGAGAATATCAACCGCGACGTCAGCACCCAATTCTTCGCGACAGGAACGGATGAGTCGGTACCCGATACCAATCAGGTAGTCACCAATGTTGATGGCCTGTCCAACACCGTGTTCGCGGTGCAGTGTTTCGCGACCGTAGCGATACTGGTCGCCGTCCTGAATGTCGTCGTGAACAAGTGAAGCTTTGTGGAACGCTTCAATCGCCATTGCGACTCGACCAACCGCGTCAGGAATTGAACCAGGTTCTTCTTCACCGTTCTGGATAGCCCCACCCATCGCGCCGTCGTAAGCAGCTAGCGTGATGAACGGTCGGAACCGTTTGCCACCATTCGCCAACCAATCAAAGGCAACATTTTCAGTCATGCCGAGAGGGGATGCTGCCTTCTCAGGAGAACCCGAACGAGTTCGTGGCAGCAGGCGATCGAAGTTCTCTGTGAAAAGTCGGTCCGCAGCTCTCATGAGCGGTACGTAGCTGGACGTCTTCTGTTCTTCCAGTGGTTCGTACTTCTCAAGTACTTCCCAAATCCACGATTCGTCAAGCGTTGTATTTTTGCAGTCACCGGAATGCAGCGGGACGGCGTAGCTGGGAACACCCGCGATGAGAACCTTGTCGATCGCCTTCTCAAGAACGTTGAGGCAGGCAACGCCAAGAATGCCGTCGATATATCCAGATACAATAATCTTCAAGACGACCGGCGAGCCCTCAGCGACGAGAACTTTGTAGCCAAGCTTTTCAGCGGTGACTTTGTAGTCTGCGATGGAACAGGCACCACAGCTCTCGCAGTCGAGCCCAAATTCGTCGTAGTCGGCCGGGCAACCTTCCGCATGCTTCAGGCAGTGAGGCAACAGCAACATGCGTCGTTCAAATGGCAACGCGAGGAACTGTCGTTTCCAGAAGAAGTTTCCGATCAGCACCATGGCGAATCCCAAGTACTTCTCTGGCTGGTTCATCTGGTCCAGTAAATCGCGACCATACTTTTCTAGTTCGTTCTTCAGGAACGGACGAGAAGCGTCCAGACCTTTCGCGTATCGCTCAGACTCTTTCTTGAACAGTT
Organism: Planctomycetaceae bacterium; assembly: GCA_045105495.1. Classification (GTDB taxonomy): domain Bacteria; phylum Planctomycetota; class Planctomycetia; order Planctomycetales; family Planctomycetaceae; genus CAYNWT01. The sequence goes on along the minus strand of JBGCDN010000668.1, from coordinate 1,756 downwards.
CGCGTTCCGCAAGCACCTGCGGAACCTCTTTCAGGTGGCTGGTACTTCGACGCTTCTTCTTTTTCACGGGGGCAGGAGCGTCGTCCGTTGGGACAGCGTTACTTCTACCTGACGCGATAGTTGACGTCGGCTGATCTGAGTCGTGTTGCTCAGTCGAGGCAATCGACACTGGCTGCTCCTGAAATGCTTCCTGCACGAAACGGATTGGGCACGAAGAGGCAGTTGTTAGCCCGCTTCTTCTTGCTCGCACTGCATCGCTTTGCTCATTGCCGAGGCTGCAAAAATCAAAGGATACAGGTCTTCAAAGTACCACAATTTGGCGAAATAGAAACCGATCGGTGCTGTGTTGTTGATCTGGCCGGACTCCACCGACGTAGCAAGCCATTCTAAACCCCGAGCTACCGCGTTTGGATCGTTTTTCCCGTCCAGCAGACTTTCTACAGCCAATCCAGTCTCTTCAACTGTAGACACTGTCCCAAGCATTCCACCCCAACCGCCGTCCTCATTTTGATTCGAAATTAACCAATCGAATCCGCGTTTCGCCGCATCACTCTGTACGAAACCGCACGCTGCATAGGCGGCAAGAACCTTCGCTGTGCCATAAAGTGGGTTCTCATCGTCGGGGGCGAACTGGTTTCCAAACCAAAGTGGCAGCCACGACCCATCACTTCGCTGGACAGAATTAAGAAAACGAAACCCTTTCTGAACTGCGTGATCGATCTTTGAATGGGACGATGGCTTCAGTTGATCGCGAACCGCCACCAATGCTCGAATGACATGAGCAGAGATATCCGGAGAACTTCGGTCAAACGGCAGCTTCCCCCAGCCACGACAGAACGTCGGCCAACCTCCGTCGCGGTTCTGAAGGCTCAACAACCACTTGGTTCCTAACGACAGCGCCTCCACTTCACGCGGCGACGGTGTTCCATTACTCAAACTCAGCAACGCCAACATCGCCCCTGGAGTGTCATCAGCGTCGGGAACACCACCTGGCAAATCTGTCCACGACCAGCCACCGGGATCAGCATTCGTGTAGGGATGCACTTCTCGATACTGCTGGCCCAGCAACCAGTCACGAATCGGTTCTCGCTCTGTCTCCGAAAGATGATCACCAATCGCGTTCACCGATAACGTTGTCACCCACGTTGCCAGATTGGTATCGATTGGCCAACTGCCGTCGGAGCGAACAGAGTCGATGATGAACTCGATGCCCTTCTTCGCAACAACATGTTCAGCCAAACCGCATCCCGCGAGACTCATGGTGACGAAACTCGTCAGCGGAGTCGCTTCAAGAAAGCCACCGTTCGTTGGCTGGATCCGTTCCAGCACCTTCAGCGTCGGCTTTCTGGCGAGCGTCCGTGTGATCTTGGTGAATGGATTCCATGACTTGCGATGCTTAAAGATCACCTGTCCGATCGCGATCAAGGCAGGCAACGCATAACTAACGACCGGCAGCTGGACCGTCTTGTAGAACCGAGCCGGAACCCACGCGAGTTCAAACGGCAGCGGAATCACATGCTTCCAATCCACAACTCCTGCCAGCGCACAGTGAGTCAGGATTGGAATCGAAAAGGTGTGGTCGTCACCGTATCGCTTGAGAACTGCATCAACGCCGCCAACTTGATCAATGTGCTTCTTCGCTCTCGATACAACTTCCGGGTAGTCGGCTTCACGCTTCGTTGCGACAAACACGGCATGCGACAACATGGTTGTGGAGATATTGCTAACGCTCTTAACAGTATCGCCCCAGCCACCG
>JBGCDN010000667.1:0-10508 GCA_045105495.1 Planctomycetaceae bacterium | reverse complement strand
GTTCAGCCGAAATCTTCAACCCGGCAACTGGCTGAGACCGTCGATATCTTTCCGACGCTAGCCCAACTGGCTGGGTTGCCTGCCCCGGAAGGTCCACAGTCGATTGACGGCAAGGGCCTTGTACCTGTCTTGAAGAATCCGTCAGTTCGGGTGCGTAACCACGCGTTTCATGCCTATCCAAAATCGAAGCTTGGCCGAGCCATCCGAACGGAGCGATTTCGGTTGGTGCAGTGGAAGAAGCCAGACGAAGACGAATCGAAAGCTGTTTACGAGCTGTACGATTACGCGGTTGATTCGATCGAACGACAGAACGTCGTCGATCAGTTTCCAGAGGTTGTTGCGGAGATGAAGTCGATTCTGGCGACGTATCCAAAACCCAAAGCGAGACGTCCTCGTCGGAAATAGGCGTGCCAGTTTGGTTCGTCTCATTCCTTCGCAGTCAGTTGAAGAATATAGCACAAGCTCTCCGAGTCGTTTCTCACGAGGGTTTTTCACGACTGGGAGAGTCGTGTTACATTCTTCAAGGCCCTGTTGGGTTCATTGTCTTTTTCTTGAGTTGAATATGTCTCCAAAGCTCTTTCGGAACCTGGCAATCACGTTGGCACTGATGCTGCCGTCAGACTTTGCTCCGGCTCAGGACGACTTCCCTCCGATTCGGAACAACGAGCGAGATACCACAGCTCAACCAATGAGCGCTGCGGAAGCGGCAGCGAAGATGAAAGTGCCGCCGGGTTTTAGTGTGAGCGTGTTTGCGTCGGAACCCGATGTGCAGAATCCGATCGGCATGGCGTGGGATTCGAAGGGCCGCATGTGGGTCGCTGAGAACTTCACGTATTCCGACAGAACCCAAAGGTTCGACCTGTCGCATCGTGATCGTGTGTTGATCTTCGAAGACAAGGACAACGATGGCAAAGCAGATTCGCGCAGGGTCTTCACAGACAAGGTCCAGATGCTGACCAGTGTGGAAGTCGGGCGCGGCGGCGTCTGGCTGATGTGTCCGCCTCAACTTCTGTTCGTTCCAGATGCTGAAGAAGATGGTGTTCCAGACGGACCGGCTCAGGTTGTGTTAGATGGGTTCACCGTCGCCAGGAATAATTACCACAACTTCGCAAACGGACTGCGGTGGGGGCCGGACGGTTGGCTGTATGGCCGATGCGGTCACTCCTGTCCCGGAAGACTTGGTGTCCCTGGTACACCGGACGAATTGCGTGTTCCGATCGATGGAGGCATCTGGCGGTTCCATCCCGAACACAAGATTGTCGAGGTGCTTTGTCATGGAACCGTGAATCCATGGGGCCACGATTGGGACGCGAACGGGCAGCTGTTCTTCATCAACACCGTTATTGGTCACCTCTGGCACTGCATCCCCGGCGCGCATTTTAAGGAATCGTTTGGGCAGAGTCCGAACCCGCATGTCTATGACCGACTAGACATGATTGCCGATCACTACCACTTCGATACAGAGGGTAAATGGCAGGATAGCCGCGACGGTTCTGCAAATCATCTTGGTGGCGGGCATGCTCATATTGGCATGATGATTTATCAGGGAAAGACCTGGCCGCAGCAGTATCGAAACAAGCTGTTGACGCTGAATATGCATGGTCAGCGAACCAATGTGGAACGACTCGAACGCGTGGGTGCAGGCTACGTTGGTTATCACGAACCAGATGTGTTCATCGCTGCCGATCCGTTCTATCGCGGAATCGATCTGTCTACCGGGCCAGACGGCAACGTGTTCATCCTGGACTGGAGCGACACGGGTGAGTGCCACGACCACACCGGCGTGCATCGGACCAGTGGCCGCATTTTCAAAGTCTCTTACGATAAGAACGCTGACGCTACCGGAGATATGGTTAGCAAACCTGCGTGCCTTGTTGGCGATGGTGATCTGTCAAAACTATGGCGACGTTATCAGGCCGGCAAAACGACCCCGGAAGAACTGCGTGGATTGTTGAGCCACCAGAACGAGCATGTCCGCGTCTGGGCGATTCGACTGCTAACTGACCTCTGGCCGATGGATACGTTGCTCGGGCCCTTACCAAATGCTGATTACCCCAAGGACCCAGAGACACGACGCGCGTTTCGCCGGATGGCTCGCGAAGACAAATCTGGTTTGGTGCATCTCACGCTCGCCTCGACACTTCAACGCATGTCACCCCGACACCGTGGCGCGCTGGCCAGTGAGTTGATGAAGCACCGACATCATGCGAACGATCGCGACCTGCCATCACTTGTCTGGTTCGGGTTGATTCCATTGGCCGAAAAGAACATCGACGCCATGGCATTCGTGCCCACGAAGTGCGAGTGGCCTCGCATGTACCGCTGGATAACCCGCTACCTTGCAGAACGCGGCGAACCCGGTGCCACTGTGTTGAATGAGGTCATTCGGATGGCTGTGAACAAGGGCGAGTCCTACCAAAAAGAAGTGCTTGTCGGCATGAGTCGTGCCTTCAAGGGCCGGCGTAAGGTGGCGATGCCGGCAAGTTGGAAGCAGCTCTCAACGACACCCGGTGCGAAAAGTATGCCGGCAGTTGTGCGTGGGCTCAGCACTGTGTTTGGTGATGGCCGAGCTCTGGCAGACATCCAAAAGCTGGCGTTTGATCGCAGCGCAGATCTGGAAACACGCAGGTCGGCTCTGCGAACACTCATCTCTGCCCGCCCGCGTGGTCTTCGTAAGTTGTTGGAATCGGCAATCAAAGATCGAGCTATCAATGGAGAAGCAGCGAAAGGTTTGGCTCTTTACAACGACCCCGCGATCGGTGAGAAGCTGGCGACGAGCTTCACCCGGTTTCACCCGGATGACCGTCCGGCTGTCTTGTCAACGTTGGTGTCTCGCAAATCATTCGCGCACGCTTTGCTGAATCGAATTGGTACGCAGAAGGGACAGCTTCCGGCCACAACGCTATCGGCCTTTCACGCGCGACAGATTCGCGGACTGGGTGATGATTCGCTCAACAGAAAGCTCTCTGCTGTCTGGGGCGAACTCCGTGATTCCCCTGCAGATCGGAAAGCGTTGATGGCGGAGTACCGCAAGCAACTCACACCAGACGTGCTGGCGAAAGCCGATCTAAGTAACGGACGACATCTGTTCCAAAAGACATGCTCGGCCTGTCACAAGTTATACGAAGCCGGCAAGCAAATCGGTCCAACCTTAACCGGGTCTCAGCGCTCCAGTCTGGACTATCTTCTTGAGAATATCCTCGACCCGAGCGCTGTCGTTGGCAAAGACTACCGCATGACGGTAGTGCTGATGGATGATGGTCGAATCCTTAATGGCCTAACCGTTTCGCAGAATGGATCTCGGCTGGTCCTGCAAACGCCCACCGACTTATTGACCCTCTCCAAAGACGAAATCGACGAGATTTCACAGAAGCCGTTGTCTCCAATGCCAGACGGTTTGCTGCAGACCCTTAAGCCGGATGAAGTCCGCGATCTCATTGGCTATCTAATGCACCCCGTCCAGGTCGAATTGCCGAAGTAGCCGACCGAGGGAGTATCCAAGCTCGTGACTGGGCCACTCTATTCAACGATGACTGGACCGACTATCTTCGCTGGCCCGAAACTCTCCGCCGGCCTGCCCGGATTTTCCGACACAAAGGCGGCAAAACTTCCGTTGTGCGACCTACCGTATGTTGCTTCGCCATGTTTATCGGATCAGCCTCGAAGACCCAAATCGTTGGGCGATGTGGTTCGGGCTCCCAGTTGGCGAAACGAAAATGGAGGCCTTTCGCATAGACTCAGCTCGTACCTACTTTGCCGGGCTGACATCGGCCGCCGAGGATATCGACCCAGCAGCTGATGATCTTACGCCGTTCTTTATTTGGCTTCGCGACGTACGCGGAGCCTTCCCAACTCGCGGTTGGTGCGATGAATACCTCGATCAAACAGATGGCGACCATTTCGGTGCAATGCAAATCCTGTTTGGGCACCTGTACGACTACATCGCGGAATCGCCGCCCCATTGGTTCGTGCAACTAAACGCTTCGCCGCTGCCGAGCCAGATGCGAAATGGGCACGGAACGCCACAGCGTGACGACATTCGCAATCCGCAACATGTGGTCTTAGCCAATCAGTAGTCCACCGGTCGCACAACAATGGTGTTTACGCTGGGGCCTTGTCCTGAGTAAATCAAGTTTGTTTTGGGATGTGTTGATGGAAGTTGTTTGCGTACCGGTAGTGGTTCGTTTTTGAAGACGAAATTCTGTTCCGGTGTGATTGAGTATTTGGGATGTTGGAGTTTGTCGCGTTGGCTGAGCGTGTCTGCTGCGTCGGCGTGGGTTGATCGATGCGGCGATGTCTTGAACCTTGTGCCCGGGACGTCCTGCTCAGTTTGGTTGGTTGGTTGTTTTGCCGACGTTGGCTGAGAGGCGTCGAAGTGGTTGCATTGAAAATTTCTTCGTAGTCCTGCACGGCTTTGCCGCTAACTCAGAAAACGTCGAAACCCGCCTTATGTAAGGCACAGCGAATGGCATCTCCATAGGTTCCGGTCGATTCAAGTGCAATCTGAATGGGAACTCGTTCGTTGATGTAAACCAGTCTGGAAACGAGCGTCCCAATTTCGACAGGCTGCAGTACTTTGACTGGTCGACTGAAGTGTTTTCCCCGATCCGAAAGACGACGAACAGATCGTGTTTGCTGACATCAATTTCGATCGAGATAGACGACACGGCAAGGGTCATCGCATCGTTGATAATGCGATCGCGAACGGGCTGATTGAAGACAGAGCCTTGTATGATTTTCTTCGAGCCATGGGGGATGATCTCCGTATTTGGGGCGTGTTAACTACGACCTCCCATCATCAAGATATCCCTCTTCTATAACTACTTCGGCACACCTTCCCTGTTTGGCTGCGCGGGCTGGTGTTGGTACAATTTCTGGTAGTTCAGGCATCGTTCGCTTCGTTTAGGGCGGTGCCGTAAAAACCTTCCGTTGTACGCCTCAGGTATTCGACTTGTGACGCTCGCACGCAAACGCAGTTCGCCAATCCACGTGGACGGCATCGACTACCGTTGGGCGGTTTCTGCGCGTACGTTGTCCTCGCCCGAATACGTACTCTTGGTTGTGCAATCCGTTGACAATGGACAACGCATTGTCGTCACCGTCCCGCATCGCGACCGCTATCTCAACATCGGCGGCCCGCCTCCGCCCGACTTTCACTACGACGCGATAACGCCGTCACTTGTCCGTACCGTTATGGCCGCTGCTGTCGATGCGGGCTGGGTGCCGGATCGCCCCGGTCCGGAATTGTCCTTCGAGCTTCAGCCAGATGAGACCGTGCGATTGCGCTGACGACGTACAATATGGTGTTTACGCTAGGTCTTCGGCACACCTTCCTTGTTTGGTCACGCGGGTTGGCGTTGGTACAATCTCTCGCTGTTCAGGCATCGTTCGCGTCGTTTAGGGCGGTGTCGTAAAAACCTTCCGTTGTCCGACGCGAGCAAATCGTTGACTTCCGCCGAAATCCAACAGTTAGTGTCCGACGCCTTCGCTGATGCTCCTCGCCCTGACGTCTTCACATCGGGCTGCTCGTGCTACGAATGCGACGATGTCAATTCTTCGCTGCAGGCGTGTGGTGACACACTGCCTCCCGGCCTTGCTTGGGAACTGCCACTTCTATCCCCTGCGGCGGTGCGATTTTTGATGCCTGAACTGGTTCGGAACGCTCTGTCCGATAACGCCGACGACGACCTCGGATGGAATTTCGTAACGATGCTCGGCGAACCCGTGTCCGAATCTGCACCGCCAGACTATTTGCCGTTTGCTTCCACGTTCAATCGTCCCCAGTTTGCCGCGACTCTCGCGTTTCTCAAATTCATTCACGTTGATTGGTATTGTGACGCCGAACCGCCGCCCAAAGATGTGACTCGTGGTATACGCAACTGGGAACACTTCGTTCGGGGAGCGGAACAACGGTTGCCCTGAGTTCCGCGTCACCTAAATCGGGATAGGGAACAGCCTCTCGGCTGTCCCCTCCCACACCACCTGACATGCGGGTCCGCATCAGGCGGTTCGTCGAAGAGGAGCAAGGTCGCCCCACAGGTATCTGAGAAACACAAGTCCCTGATCTCGGAGCCAGCTCTTTGTCATGCCGCAATGACCGCCCGGCGTTTTGGATAAAGGTCAGTAGCCTTTACCGCTGGCTCCGTGGGTTCTGGCCAGCGTTCGATCAACGCCTAATCGCAGTAAGCTGCGGATGCGAGTTCGTAGCAGACGCCACTGCTTCCAGAGATACATGTGAATTCGGCGATGTATCAAAACATCAGGCGGCGGCCAGATCGGTCATACGCCGCCTGAGTACTATGACGATGACGGCGCAATTCAATGGGAGTGTGTCCGCTAACATGGTTTTTACCATAGACCGGCGGCACACCGCTGCCGTTTGTTCAGGCCGCCCTCTCGTGGTAGAACCTCTGGCTGTTCAAACTTAACTGGCATCGCGGTGGCGGTGTCGCAAAAACCTTCCGTTGTGCCCTGCCATGAAACGACTCGCAATCAACTTTCGCGGTGACACAATCAACATGTCGCTTCCGGGGACTGGCGTTCTCACTGCTATGGTATACGTCGCCGATCGTACTGACCGTGAGCCCGCCTCCAGCGATGAGGTTACGCTGGATCTTGGTGGCCTCGACTCCAGGGACGGGACGCATCCCAAATGGGGGTGTTTCGACCTTGCTGCTGGCGAATCAGTGACAATCACCGTTTACGATGACCGCATAACAGACGCCCCAGTCGAACGGACTGGGACACCGCCGAAGCAAGACGAGGAGTCCAAACGAAATTACGTGCGCCAGATGGCAGCAGAGCTTGGCTGGTCGATCACCGAACCCTAACCGGTCGCATTAAGAATTGAATTTGTGGTTCGGAGTTTGACTGGATCGAAAGCTTGCTGGTCGATCGCACCGGGGCTGCCTTCGCAGGTTCAGTCCGGATGCGGCCACCCATCTTTGCCTGTGACGTTGTGCGGTCCCTTGCGACTTCAATGAACTCAGCTGCGCCAGATGGTTCTTACCAGGCATCCCGTTGGTGTCGCGTCGGTGATCTCGATATGCCCGTTGTTTCGTTCAACGATGCGGCGAACGATTGCGAGGCCCAGGCCAACTCCCGAGGGTGAGTCGTCAAGGCTGACGAACGGTTCAAAGACTCGTGAGCGGTCCGTCTCTGATATGCCTGGGCCGTCGTCAGAGATCTCTACGGTCACGCGGTTGGTGTCGATAATTGCATTAACGTGTACGCGGGACTTTGCGTGTCGGGCGGCATTAGAAATTAGGTTCGAGATTACTCGCTCGAAGCCGTCCGGATCTGCTGTGACGTGGACCGTCGATAGTGAGTCAGTGGTTTCAAAGTCGATGTTGGGGAACTGCAGTCGGTGCTTCTCGAAGGTCATCGTGACAATTGGCAAGACTGAGACTTCGTCGGGGGCGGCCGCAGGCGGATTGTCAGCCCGTGCGTACGTCAGGAGTTCTCCAACGAGTTTGTCGAGGTCGTCGGTGGCAGATTCGAGTGCTTGAAGTTTGGCTTCGCGTCGTTCAGGGTCGGCGGTTCGAAGGAGATCAGCGGCAAAGTGGATTCTTGAGAGTGGCGTGCGAAGTTCGTGAGACACGGATTGCAGAAGTTCTTCTTTGTTCTGAACCATTGTTTCGGTTCGATTGGCCATGCGGTTGAATGCCTGGACCAGCTTACTGCCAGAGAGTCCCTGCTCTGGTTCGATTCGAGTTGTGAGATCGCCGGTGGCGATGGTGTCAGCGGCATGCTCGACAAGTTGGAACTGACGTACGACCGGCCTGAGTAGCAGTGCAATCGCCAGAGCCGTGAGTGCCAAAACGGCGACAAGTCCAAGAAGTACTTCGTATTCGGGTGGGCCTGCGAAGTCTGGTAGAGGCCCAAACAATAAGACTGGTTCTTGGCCCGCTCTGATGCGAGCCATGATGAACCTCCCCTCGCCGGCGCCGATGTCTATGCCTCGGCACAGCAGCAATCGGTCGTCTTCAATTCCGAAATCCCAGTTCGGGTTCTCGCTATGCAGTCGGACAGGGAAGTCGTACTGGTCTTGAATTTCGCTGAAGAGTCGTTCGTCTGCATTGTAGTCGTCCGGGCGATTTTCTCGGACCGCACGACGTTTGAGTTGTTGTCCGAAGAGATACTTCTGGCGAGCAATACGAATACCGCCGAAGTAGACGTCTCTGGCGAGCTCAGAATAGACCGGTTCCATTCGTTTTCCGTAGAGCCACGATTGGAGTAGTCCGGCGGCGGTCAGGATCAGTAGTACGCCAATGTAGAACCGAAGGAAGAGGCGGGTCATTTGTCGAACACCAGCATGTAGCCCACGCCGCGTATCGACTTGATGCGTTCCGGATGGACTGGATCGTCCTTGAGCTTCCGCCGGAGTCTTGAGACACGCAGGTCGATAGAGCGATCGACTCCGTCGTAGGGAATGCCAACAAGATCCTGATAAATGCTCTCGCGACTCACCACTTCTCCGACGCGTTCCGCCAGACACCACAGCAGATCAAACTCCGCCGTTGTCAGGTCAAGTTCTTCGCCGGCGATTTCAGTGATTCGTGTCCCCGAGTCAATCGTCAGGTTCCCAACAGAAATCGATCGATTCGACGCCGATGTGGGAGCCTTCCGGAGTTGAGCGCGAAGTCGGGCAAGTAGAACCCTTGGGCGGACAGGTTTCGATAGATAGTCGTCGGCTCCGATCTCAAGTCCGATGACTTCGTCTACCTCGTCACCTCGCGCGGTGAGGATGAGAATGGGGCCCCGGTATTGATCGCGGACAGTGCGGCAGACATCGAAGCCGTTCATGCCAGGTAGGTTCACGTCGAGAACAACGGCGTCCGGGTTCTCACTCACAATTCGTTGGCTGGCCAACATGCCGTTCGATTCGATCGTGGCGGCGAATCCATTTCCATTAAGAAACTCGGCGACCATGCCAGCGAGGTCTGGATCGTCTTCAACGACAAGAATCGATTTGGTTCGTTCAGTATTCACGCTCTGATGATACGCGGTGTGCAGGGGCGCCGTCAGCTGTAGAGAACGAAGTCGGCGTATCGAATCGTACGACGATCGGGCGACGTTCCAGGGATCCGATGCGTTTTGTGTCTGTCGGCCGCCGGAGTCGAAGCGAAGTTGGGTTCACGAGGATCGGAGTGGACGAGGCGACGAGTCCCGGCGGTTCTGGTGGGTTTGGGGACTCGTTCCCTTGTCCACTACTGGTGCATTGCGTGGCTAACGGGTTGCTTTGAACAGATCGTGATTGGCCCATCGGCGGATGACGGATTTGACTGACCATGGGAACTGATCGAGAGCGGCGTTGTAGCCTTTGTCGTAGGAGCGCGTGTTCACGACGACAGCCCAGCAATGGCCATCGTGAATTCTGGCGAGGATTGAACTGCCGCCGTTGAAGCTGCCGGTGTGCCACCAGTTGTTACTGCGGTTCGTGTTCCAGCCCAGTGCGTAGTTGCCATCGGTGGGCGTCGTCATGGTCTGAATTGTTGCTGGTCGAAGAATGTCTTCAGGGGCTTCAAAGCCATCGACGCGTTGGGCGAATCGAACCAAATCGGTGGGTGTTGCGATCCAGCCACCATGAGAATCCATGCGAGCCACATCCATGTTGCGTCCGTATGGATCGTGTTTGTCGTAGTAAACGACTTCGTCTGGCAAACGCTGCTTGCGGGTGTGGCCACCGATTTCGAGAGACATGGAACGAGTTCGATCGCAGACCAGTTTTTTCACTGCAGCCTCGTAGGACAGACCGGTGACAGCTTCGATGACTCGACCGAGCAGGCAGTAGCCGAAGTTTGAATAGGCATAGCGAGTGCCGGGATCGGCAGTGAGCGGCATGCTGGTGATGGTCCACTTGATGAGATCACGATGTGACATTCCGAATGCCGGCGCGGCAAACATGGGGGCTTCACCGCGTTTGTTGGTCCAACCGCCCACGCGGTGCTCAAGAAGGTTCCGGACTGTGATGGATTCAACGCGCTTTCGTTGTCGGATATCCGAAATTGTGCGCAGTGAAGGATTTCGAAGGTGCCCCTTTGGTCCGAAGACTTTGTCGTCGAGCGTAAGTTTACTTTGTTCCATCAGACGCAGGATGGCGACGGATGTAATTGGTTTTGAAACGCTAGCGATTCGAAATCGATGCTTGGGTCCGACTGCCAGACGCGAAGTCTTGTCTGCCATTCCGAAACATGCGAGGAGCTTGAGCTTGCCGCGATACGACATTGCTAGCGAGACGCCTGGCAGGTCGTACTTCGATCGGAACTTTGCCCCGAGTTCCGCGATGCGTTTCTTTTCCGGACCGGTGACTCCTTGAATGAACGACGGGTTGGCTTGGGCGGGTACACTTGGCGAAAGGAGTGCTGTCGCTGTTGCAAGGAACGTTCGACGGTTTGTTAGTGGTGCGTTCACGCTGTTACCTCGTGCGGCAGCGGCTCGCCCTGCAATCCGGCGAGTAAGTTACCCGCAGCAATTGTTGCCATCCCGTTGCGACTATTTGTCGTCCC
>JBGCDN010000666.1:0-13604 GCA_045105495.1 Planctomycetaceae bacterium | reverse complement strand
GTATCGCACTCGCTGGAGAGAACCATCCTGCACGGCCCCGGTTTGCCAACCGTCCAGGCCGACAACATACAATTGACCGTCTTTCGGATTGAACTCTGCCTCACCGCTACCCGATAGGAATGTCAGTCCAGGAAACTGCACCGTCGCCCCCTGCTGCACTCCACCAACGACATCTCGCAGCACTGCATGCATCGTGCAACGCCCCCACGAAAGGTGCAGCATTCCACCCTGATGGTATGGCCCCCACGTAGAACTTGTGTTCCACATCTGACCACCGCTTGAATTGTCTGCTACTTTTGGAATCCAACACAGCGGCTGTTCCGGCCTCACTCCCGCTGGAACCTGTTTCGCGCTGCCAAGGAATCCGTAGAACCCGCCGCGTTTGATGAGATCAATCTTAGAAGAAGGAACCCACGGGCCTTCGTTGTCCGCAACTGTCACTTCCCCTTCACCACTCACTCCCATGCCATACGGATGACGAAATCCACTCGCGAGAACCTCGAGCGATGAACCGTCAGCAGTGACTCGCAAGAGTGATCGCCCATGTGGCTTTTGCCCGGACTTGAGAAAGTAAAAGTTCCCAGCGCGGTCTTGTTCCAATCTCATCGCGTACGCGTGATCGGCGCCGTTGATGATCAAATCATTGTTGAACGATTCGTAGATATCCGCTTCGCCGTTGCCATCAGTATCGTGCAGTCGCGTCAGTTGATCACGACCAAGCACAATCACTTTTCCGTTGGCAACCTCCAACCCAAGCGGCTGATACAGGCCCGTCGCAAAGCGATGCCAACGCACTTCCGTTAGCGCCTGATCCAAACCATCAACAACCCAAACGTCTCCATGAGCCGTCGCCAGCGCCGCGCGGCCGTCGGGGAAGAAGTCTAAGGCGGTGATGTAAAACAATGCCTTGTGCGGGTTCTCAAATGGAATCTCTACCGTATCCAGCACCCACGACTCATCACCGTCGGAAGAACCCACAGCGCCGGTCGTCACCAGCGGTTCACCCCATTCACGTAGCGACTTGTCACCTGCTTCCGGGAAGTTGTTTGAATCTGCGACAAACGATTCGCCTTCGAAGTAACTGATCGCCACTTCATGGGCCGGCCCCGGCGCGAACCGAAGGACCACGTCTTTTCCAAGCACGCCAAGTTCAGCACCCTGAGTCGCCGTCGGAATCGTGAACCCGTAAGTTCGGTTCCCATCGACGACAGTCACAATCTGAGCCCCGTCGGTTCGACCAGCCTTCGGCATCCCTTTCACTTCCGCCAGAGTCAACTCCAACGCTCGCGACACATTCGAGGCCTTCAAAAACCGAGTCAGTACTGGTTTCTGACCATCACGTTCAGTCACCCGATACGTCTCAGTGAAAGTCGCTCCAGCAACAGAATACTGCAACGTCGGAGCCTTACCTGGATTTGTTAACAACTGCTTGTAGTCGGTCGCTTCAAGAGGAAGCGGCTGTCGATTTCGCGAGTAGTCTCTCCAGAGTTTTTGAGGGAACGCGTAGGCACGAAGATCGCCTTGCAACGTCGGCTTTCGCAGTAAACCAAACCGAAACTCATCGATCTTAAACGTCGCGTCATCTATAACCGCCATGACTCCGCATCGCTGCAGGTCAAACATCAGAGCGAAGTCTTTCCGATCGCCCGGGAAGATGGTCATATTCTTCGGACTCACGGCATGCGTCGGAATCAGCGTCGAATGCGTGATGAACCGGCCCTTGTCCGTCTGCTGCCAACGTGCGTCAGCCCAGTCTTTGTCTTTCTCCAATTCGTAGCCAGCTTCGCGATGAGCGTACGGCAAGCCTGGCTGGTTGGTTTCTCCACTTGGCGTCCACTTGGAAAGGTAGTCCGCTTCAGATTCGTCGAAGTTCCACAACTCGATTGTGTTCTCATCTTTAATCAGCGCTGCGTTGGGAACACCAACGATATCCCGAGCAATCGACGAAACTCGAACGTCGTCAATCTGCACTGCAGAAGCCAAACGGTTATCAATCGACACACCGACTCCAAATCCAGCCGACTGAACCGGCAGTCCCAGGCTTTGAATTGGCTGGTCAATCACCAACTGCCCACTGTCAAAAACCCGCACTCGGCGCGGTTCCAGCACAATCGCAGCGTATCGCCATTGGTTTGCATTTCCCCCTGCCCGAGCAATGAGTCGGTTGGGGCGGAAGCCGGGAAGCTCAACTGAAAGACGGCCAGTTCCTGCTTCGCAGTTGAGGCGCCACGATGTTCCAGAGACTCGCATGCCGCTGGAAAGCAACGTCTGGGACCGGTTGAGTTGACTTGGTTTGAACCAGAGTTCGGCCGTCACCGGAAGCTTTCCGAAGTTCACATTCGGAGCAGCCACGAATCCACCCTTCGACGCATCCAGCGCCTGAGCGAACCGACCGTCAACCAACGCTGTTTTGGCGTCCTGTGCCGCAACAACAGAACCTGCCGCCAACAGTAACCACACTGCCATTCGAATCATGACATCCCTTCCACCGATGAACCGCGTTTTCGCAGAATGAACGCGACCAGCATCATCGCGACCAGCATCATCGCGACCAGCACCCCGCCATACCAGCGCACCGGTCCCTTTCCGAACACAATCGCGCCGTTCACAATCATGAAAATGAAGAAGACGTGAATGGCAATAGGAACCCATTTCACTCGCCGGGCGTATCTTTCATGGCCAACAACGTGCCACCAAATAGCGTCGACGACCCAAATCAGCGTGAAGACATAATTCAGGTAAAGACCACTTCCCGAAGAGACTCCCGTCAGTTCTTTCGTCTGCTTAGCCGTCTCCTTAAGCGCAGCAACATGGCTCCAATCATGGAAGACATGAAACGCGAATGCCACGTGCAACACAAACGCAACCGCGCCCATCACCCACCAGCGCCGGGTTGCAGTTGGGGACATTTGGTTCAACTGACGAACAGACGACACGGAGTAGCCAAGCAATGCGATCCAGACAAACGCACGTGTCAGGAACTCGCCCACAATCGGCTACTCAGCCAGACGCGGTTTGCGTCTGACCCATCGACCTCGAAATGTCACGGACCATGTGTCGCCGTCGTCGACTGATTCTTCAACGACGTAGTCAACCATCTGCTCACTCTCATCGGGTGCCATGGTGATGCGACGTTGCCCGGCTGAACCGTCCACATTCACAAAGTCACCGGCAAACTTCACCACGCCATCTTCCACTTCACCCGTGTAGTAAACGATGGCTCCATCATTATCGATCCGGTTTTGCTTCCATTTCCCTTCACGTGGATCGAAGAATGTCACGACGGTGCCTGCCTGGTCATCTTCACCCCGCCACGATTCCGTCAGCACATAGCCATTCTGTTTCTGGAGAACCATTGTCCGGATGGGCTTATCCCCCGCACGATCTTCAAGGTCCCAGTCACCAATCCAAAAGTCCAATTCCGTACGACTCGACATCCGTTCGTCGCGTCGTGGCTTATTGATGCTGTCTACAATTTGCCTGAACGCTTCAAGATCTCGAATGGAATCCAAATCCGGGTCTTCGCGAACGATTTCGACTCGGTTAAATCCTGACTCCACAGCAATCCGCAATCGCTCCAAAGCCTCTTCCGGCTCATTCAACAACGCAAACGCGCAAGCACAGTTGTAAATCGCCGTGGGAGCCTGCGACGAATCGTAAGAAGCCGCTTGCTCGTGCGCCGAAATGGCTTCGCGCAATCGGTTCTCAGAATGGAGTGCGTAGCCGAGGCGGAACCAATTACGACCATCAGAGTAGTGCGTCTTTAAATGCTCCTGAAGCAGCGGGATCGCCTTCTTGTAATCACCAACGCTGTAGACCTGATCGAGGTCCACCTTGGGTGCACTCTTCAGCTTTACAACTTCCTGTTTCTTCTCTGCACGATCGCATCCGGAAAGAGCGAGCAGAACCAAAGCCAGCAGCGGCAGTTGTCGTGCAAGATTCATAATGGCCCACGCTCAAGGTCGTCGAACGACAAGAAAGGGTTCAAGACCTGGAACGGCTTGCGTGCTTTTACACTTCGCGTCCGCTACGGCCTGAACCGACATTGTGTTCGAATATCTTCCACAAGTGCAGCCCACAACTCAATAGGCCCAGACGATAAGCTCGATGGCGGACAAGTGATGTGTATGGCAGAATGATGGCACAGCGACTGGCAAATCATTCTGTCACCATCATTCTGCCATACTTCATCGTGCACCAATGGCCGAGTCGGCCGACAGACTTCCCCGACTGAACCACAGACTTGCCAGAAGTCCCCCCGCAAGAAACCATCGACATGCGAGTTCTTATTACCGCCGGGCCTACTCGAGAATACCTCGACGACGTTCGATTCCTTTCGAATGCCAGCAGCGGTCGCATGGGATACGCCATCGCCGAAGCTTGTCTTGCGGCCGGTCACGAAACGGTTCTCATTTCGGGGCCTGTTAATTTAGAACCACCGAACGGTTGCGAACTTCACAAAGTCGAAACAACAACCGACTTGGAAGAAGCCTGCACAAAGTTGTTTCCGAACTGCGACGGCATCATCGCGGCGGCCGCCGTATGCGATTACCGCCCCAAAGAACGCGCGACCGGCAAGCTTAAGAAAACGGGTGGAACGGTCGTTCTGGAGATGGTCGAAACCACCGACGTTCTAAAGCTACTGGGAACACAAAAACGCCAGGATCAATGGATCCTCGGTTTCGCTCTCGAAGCACAAGATGCTCGACAAAACGCGGTTCGGAAACTGAAGTCAAAGAACTGCGACTTCATCGTACTCAACCACACTTCAGCGATCGGTTCCGATTCGAATTCGGTCGAAGTCATCAACGCCGATGGCGACACAGAGACTGCGATCCATGGTCGCAAATCAGAAATCGCCGTTGAACTGGTCAACTGGCTGACAAACCGGCTCCAAAAGAAGACGTGAGCACAGACAGACTTGTAGGATCTCAGTGAGACGCCCGAACCGGAACAACTCAGCCAGTCAGCCACAACTTCCCTAAACTCATTCAAGTGGTTGAGTTTGCCCAACGTATCGGTTCTGATTAAATGACTCGGGACCACTTTCTTTAGAGGTTACAACATGTCAAGACTACTGCTAACCGTTATTGCTGCCTGTGCCGTAACCAACGTAGGGCAGGCACAATGGGGGCCTACCAACACATCTTGCTACTCGAACTGCATATTGGGCTGCGGTGGGGATCCTTATTGCATACAGAAGTGCGCCAATTGTTGCGCCGACCCCAACGCTTGGGCCTGTTTCTGCTCGCCTGGGCCCTGGCAGTGCGTCAAAGTCACCTTCCCAGTGACCGCCTACCCAAGGTCCGGGGGCCCCACTTGCTGCTCGACGCCAACATGTTATTCGAATCCGGTGTGCTCAACGCCTTCATTCTGCTCGCCACAACCGGTCTGCTGCCCGCAACCAAGATACTATGCACAACCTTCATGCTGCCCTGCTCCCAACTATGACAGACGGGATCACAGACCACGGCGTCGCGGACGACGTTGTTGGTAACGTCGAAGTCAGTCAGTCGACGTGAACAAGCAAGGCAATCGCTCGTTACGGGCGATTGCCTTTCTTAATTGCCAGTCGGAAACCGGCGGCGCTCAGTGGCTTGTCCATTGCGGAATCAAGCACTTCGCGGGCGCTGGCTGTCGCTTCGGTTGGAGATTTGGAACTCGCGTCGCCGCCGTACAAGCGGACTGTTCCTTTGCCGTTAACTTCGGTCCAAACCCATTCAGACGCATTACCAAGCGTGTCGAAGTAGCCCGCCGAATTTGGCAGGGCAGAGGCCACCGGAAGCTCAGAACGAAAACGCACACCACTACCTCGCGTTTCTAGTTTCTTAATCACTTCGTAAAGTGAAAACAGCTCTTCGTCGGCTTCGCGCATGCAGTGCCAATCGCAGGTCGTACCAGAAACTCCACGAGCGGCACGGTCGAATTCAGCAAGCGTCGGAATTCGATAACCAGAGCGTGTTGGGTCCATCCGCCACGCGTCTTCATCTCGAACGAAACACGGCTCCAGCCCCTCGCGTTCACTTAGCCAGTTGCAAAGGGCGATAATTTGTTCTGGAGAAATCCGACGGGCGGGCATGGTATTCGGAGCTGATGCAGCCATGCTTCCCAACGGCGGGTATCCCGGGGTCTCCGGCTTCGGTGAAGACGGATCATTCAAATAGTCAAACAGCAGGCGATTGCTGGCTTCTCGATCGCAAATGAATACGCCGCGAAACGCTTCATCATCGGGACTCAGTCGCAGGAATCGACCAAGCGGGTTCACGAACCAATCGTCTCGACTCAAATCGAACTCTCGATAGTTCGGGCGCATCACGTATCCGTAGTCCGCTTCCAGCACGTGAGTCACAGATGACACCAGTGTCGGAGCTTTACAACTCGACTCCAGAATCCCGAGCAAAGCCTTGCGCAACGACACTCGGGTCACTTCCGGGATGCGGGGCCACGCAACGGCAACTGAATCCGCCACAGCAGAACGCAACAAATCTGGCTTTGAAGAACCAATCAACCTGACGTGCCCAACCCACGTCGAACACCAATCGGCCATGAGCCGTGTCAGTCTGGAACGATTCGTTGGATCCTGGCCAGGCCGAATCAGCGTTTCGGCGGTTTCTGTTTCGCCAAGTAGAACCAGCATGGCTGCCACGGGCACAATCGCTTCTGTCCCCCGCAATGGCTCGATGGTCGATTGAATCGCCTTGATCGCTACCGCTTTGTCCTCCCAAAGCAGCCGAGCCAATTTGCGTCCTTCCAACGCATCGCATGTCGGAATCATCTCGACAGCTTGCTGTAGCCTGTGTTGAGCCAAGGAACCTTCGTGACCCTGGTGCATCATTAACCAAGCCCGATTGCGTTCCCGAGGGTCCTCGCTCGATTCGGCGACAGAACTGAACCATGTCGCAGCAGCCGGGTTCTGAAGCTGTTCTGCCAGACGATCAAATTCAGTCTCGTCTGCTTGCCACAACGACTTAGCGTTGACCTTCATCGACGCTTCAAACGCAATCTGATTGGAAAAGTACTTGCCGACGAGCAGAGCAATCGCCAACACCATGACGGCACCCGCAATGCGAACGTAGTAGCGCCGCCCCCAAGCTCTGAGGTATCTGGTCTCACGTTCGCTGCGAAGTGACTTGGGCACTAGCGCCTGAAATCGAATGTAGTCTGGGAGCGATGGCAGCAAGCCTGGAATCCGTTGTTCGTCCCAACGAGACGCGGCTTCTCGCAGACTCAACAGAGCTCGCCCTTTTCGTGTTCTCCGATTGGCCTGCGTACTCCACTCACGAATTGGCGCGACCATGTAGTCGTGGGCCAGGCGATAGTGTTTGGCTGCATTCACTTCGTCATGAACATCGGAAACTGCAACGAGAGACAGTTCAGCATCGAGTAACTGAAGCAGCTCTTTCAGTTCTTTGTCGGACAGCCCCGTCTCTGCCTTCAATTCTTCGTACCTGCGAGTGTGCCCCTTGATATCGACGCCATGCTGAGGCAACAGCATCTCCAGAATCAGCCGAGACTGCGTGGAGTAACGTCGCAAGAGCAACGATCCTGAGTTTCCGTCGAAGATACGCTTTAGGTAGTCAACACCAACAACGTTGGTACCACCAATCTGTTCGAGCGCGAATGCTGTCCATTCCTGTCCTTTGAACATGTGCGCGAATAGGGAGAGCGTGACGCAGGGTACTTGCGTTCCGTCCGAAAGCTCTTCAATCGCAACGTCCAGAAATCGTGAATGCTCCTCAGTTTGTTCTTCTGGTAATTCGGGAATCGCACCATAGGCGATTCCGAATCGCATCAGTACCTGCTTGGCATGGCGAGGCCCGAACAGCTCGACCGCCATCGTGTTCTGATCCTCGATGATCGGCACTTCCACCGCTCGAAGGAACTGGGACACCGCCAGCCAAAAGTCGTCGCGAACGACAATCAAAACCTGCAGGTTTACACCATCACACTGACGAAGTGCCAACGTCAGCCGCTCCTCAGCAATATTGGTTCGTCCATGCAACCACTGCTCGAACTGATCGAGAACAATCAGAACCTTCCTCTTTTGACGCCTGCTTGATGATTCACGGATGGCGACAAACCGTTTCAAGATATCCATGTCGCCAACGGAATCGCCGCACTTCAAATCAACTGCCTCAATGATTCGCTGCTCTGTTCCTGTGTCTGTGCAGTCGGCGTAAACCGGCAAAACATCGGGCGGCAACCGTGGCAAGATGCCCGCTCTCACGAGAGAACTTTTCCCACATCCTGAACGCCCATAGATAATTCCCACAGGCACATCTGCGGCTCTGTCCGTAATCGAATCAATCCAAAACGTTATCGATGTTGGCAACCCATCTCGGTCAAACGGACCGGGTAACAGCGTCGGATAGAAGTCAGCATCCGATTGCGTGAACGACATCAGACCGCGAGGCACAACAGGAACACGCTCGCGAACGGAAGACCCAGACGCGCTGCCTGCGTCGGTCGGTTCAGTCCCCACGGCACCGGTTGCGGAAAGAGGACCACTACGAAACGTCAACGCACCAAACGTTGTCCCGTTTTGAACCGAATCGACGAACAAATTGAGATCGTTAATCAAATCTTCGCAGACCCCGTACCGGTCAGCCATCCGCTTCTCGAGTCCCTTGAGGACAATGCGTTCCAGCTCCTCAGGAATCCGCGGATCTAGTTGTCGAAGCGGCGTTGGTTCGTAGAACTGAATCTCGTCTGCAACGGGACCACCAAGCGAACCAGTAAATGGCAGCCGACCGGTGAGCAGCAGGTAGAAGACAACACTCAGACTCCAGATATCGGTTCTATCATCGATTCGGTGTGACTCGCCTCGAAGCTGCTCAGGAGCCATGTATCGGAGCGAACCAGCGACCTCGCCACGGTGATTCTGACGGTCACTTTCATGCAGCGCCATCCCAAAGTCGATGAGCTTTGGGATACCGTCTTCTCTAATCAGAATATTTCCCGGCTTGAGATCGCGATGGAACACTCGGTTCCGATGCGCAAGGCTCAGCGCGTCAGCAATCCGGATCACCATGCGGACACTCTCGCTGACAGAATAGACCTGTCCGCTGTTGAGCTTCACCGCCAGCGATTCGCCGGCAACATACTCTTGAACAATGAATGGTTCGTGGTAGTTGGTATCGACGTCATAAATGGTGACGATACCTTCGTGCTCCAAACCCGCAGCGCTTCTGGCTTCCTTTAGGATATTCTCCGCCCGAGTTAACCCGGAGCGCAACAACTTGATGGCCACCTTCCGGCCAAGCTTGGGGTCTTCGGCCAGCAGAACTCTGCCGAACCCGCCTTCGCCGATTTGCCGAATGACTTTGAATCGATCAATCGACTCGGGTACTGGTGGGAGGGGCGCCGGAGCCCGATCGGCAATTCGCGTCTTTTCCTGGTCATGGTATCCGACGACTCGATCCACTTCGGTCGTGAATCGGGGGAACCGTGAGAGATACTCGCTGGCCGTAACATCAACTCCAGCCGAGCGGTAATGACGAACTTCAATCGCTAATAGCTTCTCGAAGACACGAGCTCGGTCGACGTCTTCAACAGCATCGAGCATCAGTTCCAGTGAAGGCCCAACCCCTGCCCCGAGTGCGCGGTCGAAGGTCTCGCATAGTTCTCGATCGCTGTTCGAACTGGAACCCGTCACCGGTTCCGAGTCTGACTCCGGGTTGTCCATTTCACATCCTCAACTTGTGTCTCCCGCCAATTTTATCAAAGCCTCTCGACGTAAGCACGCATCCAGCGTGTCCGCTTCAAACCGCAGGGTTTTCGAGGCTTCTTTAGTCACCAATGTCCTGCTCGGCACAAAACGGCCGCCTGAACCGTCTTCGCCTCAAAACGCCGCGACAGGAACCATCGCAGTATCGCTACAGCACGTCGATGGGGCTGGAAGTTGCCTAAATCAAGGTGAATAACGCTACCCGCACACCACCTGTAGCGATACGATCTCGGGTTCGATTCAAGCACGTCAGTGGAAGTCCGTCGTGAGTACTACAGAAATCTCGGAAGTTGCCCCATTTACCAAAGGCACGTTCGCCTTCGTCAGCCTCGGCTGCGCGAAGAACCTTGTCGATAGCGAGAAGATGCTCGGCACCCTCGCGCTCGATGGCTACACGCTTGTGTCTGAACCAGAGGGCTCTGACTTTGTCATCGTGAACACCTGCGGGTTCATCGAACAATCACGAGGCGAATCGAAGTCTGTCATTGAAGACATGCTGCAACTGAAGCGCGATGGCAAGACCAAGGGCGTGATCGTTTCTGGCTGTCTGCCTCAGCGTGTTGGTGGAACTCTGCTGGACGAGATGCCAGAGATCGACCACATCGTCGGCGTCTTCGGTCGAGACGAAATCAACCGCGTCGCCGACCACTTGCTCGGTGGAGCCAAAGAACAGCGAGAACTGTTCCGACCGGTTCCCCTCAAAGCACAAGACGACCGCGCGCGACTTAGAATCACGCCGCAGCACTTTGCCTACCTGAAGATTTCAGAAGGCTGCGATCGAACCTGTACCTTCTGTTCAATCCCCAGCATTCGCGGCAAGCATGTCACCAAGCCGATTGAGATGGTTGTCGAAGAAGCGAAAGAACTTGTGAAAGACGGGGTCCGCGAACTGATTCTGGTCGCGCAAGATACGACTTACTACGGGCTCGATTTGTACGGCGAAGTTCGATTGGTCGAACTGTTGAAAGAACTCGAGCAAATCGAAGGGCTGGACTGGATACGTTTGATGTATCTGTATCCGGTTCACTTCACTGATGAACTGGTTGAAACCATTGCCGGTTCCAACCGCATCATCCCTTACCTGGACATGCCGCTGCAGCACATTAACGACCGTATGCTGAAGCGAATGCAGCGTCGGGTGAACAGCGAAAAAACAATCGAGCTGGTCACCAAGTTACGCGAACGCATTCCCAATCTTGTGTTGCGAACGACGTTCATTGTTGGGTTCCCTGGTGAAACTGAAGAGCAGTTTGAAGAGCTTTGTGACTTTGTTCGAGACACTCATTTCGAACGCATGGGTGTCTTCACATATTCGCTTGAACCTGGAACACCGGCTGAAAAACTTCCCGATCATCTCCCGGAAGAAGTCAAGCTGGAACGCTACAACCGCCTGATGGAAATTCAGCAGGACCTGGCGTTCGCACATGGCGATTCGCTGATTGGATATGAACTGGATGTCCTGATTGATCAACAGATCAGCGACACTGTTTGGGCCGGTCGCTCATTCGCCGACGCGCCAGAAATTGATGGCTGCGTTTATGTTTCATCGGAGACGCCGCTGTCGATTGGTGACATGGTCCCGGTTGAGATCGTTGAACGTCAGGAATACGATTTGGTCGGCGTGGCCTCACTCGAAGACTAGTCAGAGGTTCGCTTTGGCGACCGACACAGAGAACAATTCCCAGAACCAACAAACGCCAGACCCCGTCCCAAACGGGCACTGGCTTAACGCCCCCAACTCCGTGACGATCGCGAGACTTGGGCTGGCGATCGTTCTATTTTGGATGATTCGGTTCGAGGGACTTTGGATCTCAGCCGCTGTGGTCTTCATAGTCGCTGCACTCACTGACGCACTCGACGGCTACCTGGCACGTAAGTATGGCCAGGTCACTGTACTCGGGCGAATTCTCGACCCGTTCGTCGACAAGTTCATCATCTGCGGCGCGTTTGTGTTCTTGCTGGAGAAGAGACTCGACTCGGGCGTGAACTCGTGGATTGTGATCATCGTGCTCGGTCGAGAGATGTTCGTTTCCAGCCTGCGAGGCATCCTCGAAAAAGAGGGCCGCGACTTCTCAGCCAACATGGCTGGCAAACTCAAAATGGTTCTTCAATGCGCCGCTGTGACCGGCTGCCTGCTGTCACTTAGCCCGGACATCAAAAGCGAGGCATTCAACCAAGCCCGCGATATTGTCTTGTGGCTCGCTGTTGCGGCGACAGTTTGGAGTGGTCTGGTCTACGTCGTTCGAGCGTACAAGCTGTTTACGAAGAACGACTGACAGAACAACCTTCGTACCGCCCAAGACACTTCGTACGCGCACAGCTTCCTGTTTGCGGAAGGGGCGGAGCCTAAGCGACGGGGAGGGCACGGTTTTTCCCTCAACAAACGACCAAAACAGAGCCAGAAATGTGCTGCATCAATTGCGCGGCCGGCCCTCTCCGGGCCTGAGAGCCCGACTCTACCTGAGGGAGAGTGTCTTGTTTTTTCGTTTGTGGCTCCGCGTCTACTTCAGCTCGGCGGCCGAAGGCGAACACGGCGATCATGCACGCGACAAAGCCCATCAGCAAGAGAAGCGAAGGCTTCATTCCGAACCCGGCGGGTAAATAGCCGAAGACAATCGCAATGACCCCGACGGTCAACGCGTACGGCAGTTGAGTCGCCACGTGACGCAGGTGGTTACAACCTGCTCCAGCGGATGACAGCACGGTCGTATCGCTAATTGGTGAGCAATGGTCGCCGAAAATTGATCCCGCAAGGATGGCTCCAACGGTGGATAGCATCAGGTTGCTCATGACGGCCACTTCCATACTCTCTGCTCCTTGAGACGCAAGCATTGCCCCGACAAGAGAGATGAACAATGGAATCAGCAACCCCATTGTTGCATAAGAACTGCCAACGGCGAATGCGATCGCTCCGGAGACAATGAACGCCACGGTGGGCATTAGCTTCGGCGAAATGCTGTCGCCAAGTTGTTCGACGATGTAACCGGCTGTGTTCAACCCTTCGACCTTGCAAATGGATGAAACACCCCAGGCAAGAACCAGAACGACAAGAGCCGGAAACATTTCCGTCATCCCATTCATCCAGGCCTCGGCTGCCTTGTTCAAACTGAGAGCTCTACCACAGATAGCCAGCACAGCTGCAGTCATCGCAGCGAAGAAGGAAGCCTGTAAGAGAAGTGGGACTGAATCAAAATCCGGGTCGTCATGCCCCATGACAAAGCCGACAGCTATCCAGCCAACCAAAACAAGCACCGGTGCGATCGCGTACCAGATTGACGATTCCTTCGCACCTCCCGCAGCATCATCAGTCTTTTGACCTTCGCCCTTAAGTGAATCCTGTTCGGCCTTCAGCATCGGTCCGTAGTCACGCCCAGTGGCCGCGATCAGCATCACGAACCCGATGAGAAAGATGGGATAGAACCGATATGGGATCGAAGCGATGAAGACATCGTTCGTGAAACTCTCAGCAACGTTCAGCGAATCCAGCCCGTCTTTGATCGCACCTAGCTCGACACCAACCCACGTCGAAACAATAGCAATCCCAGCAATCGGAGCAGCCGTCGAATCGATCAGAAAGGCCAGCTTCTCTCGGGAGATCTTCAGTCGGTCCGTCACTGGACGCATCGCATTGCCGACCAGCATCGTGTTCGCGTAATCGTCAAAGAAAATCAGCAGCCCCATGAACCAGGTTAATACCTGGCCGCGTTCTCGCGTACTCGTCACTCGCGACAGCTTTTGCACCACTGCACTGGTGCCACCGCTCTCCGACATAATCTGAACCATCGCCCCGAGGAATAGGGTGAAGATGATGACCTGCATGTTCCACGAATCAGCGAGCACTTTGGAGATTCCGAGTTTTTCTCCGTTGAACATATTG
>JBGCDN010000665.1:0-4951 GCA_045105495.1 Planctomycetaceae bacterium | reverse complement strand
AATCCAGGGCTCACTCAGTTTGAAGGTCGCCTGAAGTTCTCGTGCGAACTCTCCGCCAACGCGACAGCGAAGGTGGAAGAAATTGAGTGCTCGGTTCGCTATCAAATTTGCGACGACCAACGCTGTCTTCGACCCACGACTATCATTCTCAAGGCGGCTCTGGAGAAGTAGCGAGCCGGGCTGACGTTCATTAGTAGCGGACTTGAACCATTCCAAGAACGCCGCGCTGGGCAGCAGAAGGCTGGTTCCCCGCGATCGGTGTCGGTGCTTCTTCGAACTGCGATGGTCGGAGAAGGTTCTGCCCAACGACGGACAGTTCAATCGCATCTGTAAACCGCCACGAGAACCGAACGTCGGCGGTGTTGTAGTGATCTACGTCGCCAAAGTTATCGAGGTATCGCCAAATCAAATCCAGCTCGGTATCAGGCGTCAAATTGTGAGACGACTGAAGGTACAGAGAGTTCGTCGGGAACCGAAAACGGTCGTCCCAATTGTGCGTGTAGGTGTAGCTACCAGATAGTCGCCACGAGTCGTTCATTTCGTACTTGCTAAACAGTTCAATGCCCGCCACTTCAGACGTCCCATCCAAGTTGACGATCGGAATCGGCAGCTCAAGCGTACCCGGCACCCCGGGCAACGGCGCGCCGGGTGTGCCCGTTGCGATGATGTCGCGAAAGGTGAAGTGATAGGCGGATAGGTCCCAGAAGAAGTGTTTCTGTGGCTGTTGGCGAATGCCGACCTCAACAGCCAATAAGTCTTCCGCTGCCAAACCGTCGTTACCGCTAATCCTTCCGAACATTGGCAAGGGAAACGTACGCAGTGGCAAGGTCCTGATCCTGGCGTTCGTGTGATGGAAGGTTGGTGTTCGAACCGCACGCGACAAGCTCGCCCAGACTGCGGTCTTTGGAGTTGGGTTGAACACAATCCGACCGGATGGCTGATGCTCAAAGCCCGACAGATCGTTGTAAGACAGCTTCGTACCTACGGTAATCGCCGTTCGATCGTCAATCGAATATGTGTTTTGCAGAAAGGCACCGTAAGTGTTTACTGCAAAGTCTGGATTGATCGGTTCTAGAAAGGCGGTCGGAATCACATCGATGGTTGTACGTCGGAAGCTGGTTCCCCAAACGATTTCCTGTCGCTCGGTTCTCTGAATGTTGTGTTGAAAGTCCAGTTCAATCTGATTCATGGGATTGAACTGACCAGCAGTCCCTTCCAGCTCTGTCGAATAGAACGAGCCACGCGTCAACATGGATTCGTTGTCTGAAACGACATACTCGCCGGTAACATTCGCGAACCAGCTTTGATACCGAGTATCGAAGACACCCTGATTCACAAACGGCGGAGTCAACTGCGCGAGTGCTGAACGCGAGGTACGAGATGACTCGAAGTAGCCGAGGTCAACTGTAAGTCGATCGAAGAATGTTTGGTTAAGATCAACCCGAAAACCTGCAGAGATCGGATTCCAAAATCCGGTATCGGGAACTCCATTGGGGAATTCACCACCGTCGAGCCGCAGGTTGCGACCCCAGATGCGATACGAACCCAATGACGTTTGGCCGCCATACCGCGCGGTTTCGGTGTGTCGGAGCTCGTTACCAGCAGCCCCTTCAATGAACAACCCCTGTGTCTCGCTGCTGTTTTTCGTGACGATGTTGATCACACCACGAACCGCGTTCGCTCCCCAGACACTCCCGCCGGGACCGCGAATTACTTCAATGCGATCAATGTCTTCCAAAACGAAGTCCTGATTGCCCCAAAGTGTTCCGCCAAAGAACTTGCTGTAGATACTGCGACCATCCACCTGTACCAGCAGATCGTTAGTGGCATTGCCGCTGTTCCCCCGCATGCCAATAGACCACGCACCGTTTGTCAGCCTTGCGACATGTAAGCCAGGAACCATCCGGAGAACGTCTGGCAACGTTCTCGCTCCACTACGACGAATCATCTCGTTCGTAATTACAAAGACAGCGGATGGTGTCTTTCCGACCGGCTTCTCGGTACGCGATACCGTCGTGACCTCGGCATTGAGATCGGGCGTAGTGGCCTGAGTTGCGGAGAGTGTCTCGAGACTGGAATCAAGAAGGCTGTCTAATTCGTCATCGACTTCATCCGAAGCGTCATCTTCAGAATCCGCGTCGCTGAGTTCGTTCTCACTGGTAGCAGGATTGGTCGAACCCTCCGCTGCAGTGGCTTCTTCGGACTCACTATCGGATGCATCCGCGGGCACTGGTGAAGGAAGAACTGTCGCTGGCGTTTCTTGACTTGCAGACAGGTCGCTGCTGGCGACGACACCAATCACCGCGGCCAGAAGCAGCATCGCTTTGATCAACCCAGGCACCTTCGCGGATTCTGAGCCCGCCTTTGGTGTGATTGAAATGAAAGGCATGTGTGTTCTCATGGTTCACATGATGGGCCCGCTTCGTCGCGTTGTATCGATTGAATGGCCGCGAATCACACAGCCCAAGCACTAACTCCCAAGCGAATTAGGTGGTTCTACCCACAGAACAAAATGCGTAGTCAATCAGGTTCACCCCGATTGCCGTGCTTGATGCGCTCGCAGCCACAAGGTTTGCCGATGCCGTTCGATAGCTACTTCCACCCCAGCTTCGCACGTAGACAGTACTTCAGGTCGACTTCGATGCCCCACCATTCCAACAACCGACGCAGCGCAGTGCTGCTGTTGATCGTTGTTGCGTTGGTGTGCCAACCATGCATCGGGCAGACGTCGACTTCCAAAGAGTACAAACTGAAGCTGGCCTTTCTTTACAAGTTCGCGCTTTACGTAACGCCGGCAGGTGCGAAACAGAAAGAGATTCGCATCGCAGTACTTGGTCGCAGCCCTTTCGGCAAGTCGCTGGCAGCCATTGCCAAACGGAAACCCCGTGGGTTGAAGTGCGTTCCTGCCGTGTATCAGACAATGGCAAATTACAAACCGGCAGACATCGTTTTTGTCTGCCGAGGAGTCTCTGCTGCAGAAATTGATCTGCTTCGAAAGAAGACTCGTGGTCAGCCCGTGCTGATCGTCGATGAAGACGGTCGCACATTTGGCCGAGGTGGTGTCATTCAATTCGTGCTCGACGCCAGCGGGCGAATCAAGCTTCAACTGAATGCTGAGCAAGCACGTGCACGGAAGCTGGAGATCGACGCTCGACTCCTTCGGCTGTGCACGATCGTAAACGTGCGAGAGGAGGCACGATGATTCCAGCCGCGACAATTCGTTCGAAGGTGTTGCTACTTCTTTTCTGCGCGCTGCTGCTTGTGACTGTCGTCGCGCTGGGCAGCCTTGCGTATGAACTGCGAGATTCCGGTCGAAAGAACGCAGTTGATCAAGCAGTCGCCACAGCGGACCTGCTGGCTGAGAATGCGACGGTGGCGGTCAGCTTTGGAGATCAAACTGCTGCTGAGCAACTCATGGAATCGCTTGCCATCCAACCAAGCATTACTTGCGCATCAATCGTTGATGCGGAGGGAACTCCCTTCGCGACATATGGTTCCACGAAGGTTCTGAACTACGAAGATCTGCAGCCGTCTGACGACCATACGTATCGATTCGATCAAGAGCTACTGACCGTTGCTGTGCCAATTGACGAAATGGGCGAGCAGATCGGGACACTTGTCATGGTGACGGATACATCAGCTGTCTGGACGCAAATCGTTCGGTCTGTCCGAAACGTTGTCGCCATGCTAAGCCTCGTGTTGGTTCTGGCCTTCTTCACTTCGAAGCGTGCCTTGGGTTCTATTGTACAACCAGTACTGGAACTAACTCGCGTGGCAAAGGAAGTTGCCGAGACAGACGACTGTTCTTTGCGTGTCGGCGTACCAGCAGACAGTGAAATGGCAACGCTCTGCCAACAATTCAACGACATGCTGAACGAGATTGAAGTCGGAAATAGACAGCTCACGCAAGCACAGAACGAACT
The DNA here is from genome assembly GCA_045105495.1 of Planctomycetaceae bacterium. GTDB lineage: Bacteria > Planctomycetota > Planctomycetia > Planctomycetales > Planctomycetaceae > CAYNWT01. The sequence continues at coordinate 1,028 of JBGCDN010000665.1, read as the reverse complement.
TCTGCAAACCAACGAATTGCTGGAACAGCGTGTGGCCGAACGAACAGAAGATCTGGCGAAAGCTAATCGACAGTTACAAGACGAAGTTGAGCGTAAGAGAAGAGCCTATGCCGAACTGAAAGATCTTCAGTCACAGTTGGTCGAAACTTCACGTGCTGCGGGCATGGCCGAAATCGCAAACGGAGTTCTGCATAACATCGGCAATGTTCTTAATAGTGCGATGGTTGCTGCGAACATCGCTTCGACTCAAACATCAAAGCAACGTGTCAAAGAGATCGTTCGCATCGCAGAAACTCTTGTTCAGAAGCAGAATGAACTTGGTGAAGGTTGGGTGCATTTTGAAGGAATCAAACACTTACCCGCATTCCTCACCGCCTTGGGCAGATCTCTGACCAGCGATCAAAACGCGACGTTGGAAGAACTGTCACAAGTGAGAGACAACATCGAGTTGATTTCTGAGATCGTGAAGTCACAGCAATCATTCGCATGTCGCAAGACCTTGCTGGAAGAAACATCAGTCGTCGACATGATGGACACAGCGTTCCGACTCGTATCTGCAACACGTTTAGCCGACGGAGTCAAAATCGTTCGAGACTACAAAGTGGACACATCGAGACGGTTTGACAAACACAAGACTCTGCAGATTTTGTCCAACTTCGTGAAGAACGGCTTCGAAGCTATGGCCGACCAGGCAGAACCGAAGCAAATGGTCCTGGGACTTGAAGAAGTCGACAACGAAACCTTCTTGTTCAGTGTCAGCGACTCCGGAGTCGGAATCGAGTCTGAAACAGTGGCAAAGCTCTTTCAGTATGGGTTCACAACGAAAAAAGACGGCCACGGATTTGGACTACATAGCGCGGCCTGTTCAGCAAAAGAAATGGGAGGCAGCGTGCGGGTCGAAAGCGAAGGACCTGGCAAAGGCTCGCGGTTCATCCTCGAACTACCTGCGATCGCTACTGAATCAGGAGCAGTCGGTGAAACGAACGCACTCGCCCTTCAAGAAACCTGAGTCACAGGCAAGGCTTGAA
>JBGCDN010000664.1:0-23322 GCA_045105495.1 Planctomycetaceae bacterium | reverse complement strand
GCTACGTTCAGCAGTTTGGGGCATTGGCTGAACGGACTTTAAAAGACGCGATCGCCAAGGCTGACTATTCCGCAGTGGGTGACGTCGCGACACGGTACCGGCAAACCGATGCCGGAGTCGAAGCTGCTCGCGCGATCGCGTTGCGGCATTTGGATCGCGGTGAGTATTCGCTCGCTCTGCGTTGGTTGGGTACCGTGGATGGAAGCGACTCGTCGGTTCAGATGTTACAGACAGCAGTCGCGCAGAAGCTGACAGGCAGCGATGTCAGAGACACTCTGCCAGAGTCCATTCAACTGAACGGTCGAACCGAATCTGCAGCGAGCCTGCTTGACGGTGTCACAACGAAGAATGCTTCAGGGGGTGGTCAGCCTGACTGGCCAATGCTGATGGGTTCCTCCGATCGCCGCGGGGCTGCCGTGGATCGGTTGCCGATGTTGTTGGCGGTTTGGAACCAGTCGCTGGGTCAGAGTGAAGCTGTCGCCAGCAGTTTTCGGCGAGTCGTTCGCAACGTCCTCGATGCTCAATCTGGCATGCTGCCAGCCGCCTTGCCACTGGTCGTTGGGAACCGAGTCGTCTGCCGTGCCGTGGATGGAGTCTCGGTGTTTGATAAGACCTCCGGCGAATTGCTCTGGCAGACGGAACGCGAGGAATCCACATCCGTGATGTTGAATCCAACCCGAACTCGTTCTCCGTATTCGCGAGGACGAAGCACGCAGGATGATCGTATTCAGGAGTTCGTTTTTCGAGACTCTGTCCATGGGCTGTTGAGTTCCGACGGCAGGCGGCTGTTCGTAATCGAATCGCAGGCGATGCCTAAGCAGTCGTATTCCATGTCAAGATTCCCCAACGCAGCGACTTCGCAGAAGCTGGCTGAGGCGACATCGAATATTCTCGCCGCTTACGACATCGAAACCGGAGCGGTGTTGTGGAAGATCGGCGGACCAGACTCCAATGAACCATTCAAGTCGCCTTTAGCGGGTGAGTACTTTCAAGGTGTGCCGGTTCCCGTTGGGCAGGACCTGTTTGTCATTGGTGAACGCGACAATGCAGTCCGTCTTCGCGTGTTGGATGCGTCTACAGGCGAAGAAAGGTGGTCGCAGTTGCTGGCCTTTGTCGATCTGCCAATCGAACGCGATTTCACGCGGCGGTTCTACGTGTCGCAGGTTACGGTCGCCAATGGCATCATCCTGTGTCCGACAACTGCCGATTGGCTGATCGCAGTGAACCCGCTGACTCGCAGCATTCTCTGGGCGCGACGTCATAAGGCTGTGGGGGGAACCAGTTCTTCCCGAACGTCGCGGCGGCTGCGTTCGGTGCCACCGCTCGGGGCTCAATGGGCGGCGTCGGCTCCCGTGGTGGTTGGGCAAAGTGTGTTGTTCACGCCACCAGAGTCGCGACACATCGAGGCTGTGAACCTGACGACTGGAGAGCTGCTTTGGAAAAAAGAAAAGGGCTCGATGGCCTACCTGGCCGGAGCGTCCGATGGAAACGCGATTGTTGTGAGCCGCAAGACGCTGGCAGCATTGGATGCGGAAAGTGGGAAGCCGATCTGGCAAGTTCGGTTCGAAAGCGCGGATGTGCCGGCCGGACGGGGGGTACTGAGCGAACGGTTCTTGCATCAGCCGATGTCTTCCGGGCAGGTTGTGACTTTCAGCCTCGCTGATGGCAAGGTCGTATCGCGAACGGGAGCCGGTCGATCGGGGCAGTTGGTGGCCAACCTGGTGATGCACGATAGCGGTGCGATTTTGCAAACTCCGATGTCGTTGGAAGCGTTTGAACTGCGTCCGGAACAGGACGGGCCTGCCGATTCTGTGGCGTGGCAAATTAAGTCAGCGCAGACAGCATTGGCGGACGGAAAAACTGATGAAGCAATTCAACAAGTGGATAAGCTCGACTCTGTAGAACTCACGACGCAACAGCGCGAACGACTACAGTTGCTTCTGAAGCAGGCGTTGCTGGACCGGGTTCGACAGGGTTCTTCGACCAACGCTGATATCGACCGACTAGCGGCACTTGGAGCCGACAGCGAGCTCGTCGCCCGGTTGCGAGTTGTTCAGCAGACTGATGATAAGGACTTTGCCAAAGCGTTTCGCCAGCTTGTTGAGCTCTATCGAAATGGAACCGCCGACGCGATCGCAGCGGAAGGCAATCTACAGGTTCGACGCGATCTTTGGTTACAGGGGCAGCTGTTTAACGCATGGAAACAAATGGACGAAGCAGCTCGCGGTGATGTCGAGGAACTGATCCAGTCACTTGCCGCCGACGAAGAGAAGCGATTGCGGTTTCTTGAGGTCTTTGCTTTTCTGCCATCAGCAGTCGACATGCAAAGTGAACAGTGCGACGCGTTTCTGGTGGACCAACGGTTCTGTGAAGCCGAACAAATTATGCGGAACCTGCGGCGGTTCGATTCGGATCAAACTGCTGCCGTCGCCAAGCGTTGTGCCGAAGCGTTGGCGAAGGCCGGGCAGAGGGTCGATGCGGAATCGATGCTGCATGAGTTCGGCCTGGCCGGCGAAATCGATTCGCTGCCACAAGAAGAAAATCCAATCGCCGACGCGAGAGAACGATGGGGTAAAGTTCGCTGGGACGTGCAGCGGTTCACAAGAAGTCTTTCCAACGTGCGGCTCACAGAATCGCCAGCCTATCGCGAAGATATCCAGTTTCTTCGCGACTATATCTGCCTCGCCACTGCCAACAGTTCTGCGTCACGCCGGATTAGTTTTTTCTCACTGAAGCAAAACAAGATTGTTTGGTCTTTGCCTTTACGCAGCACTTCGATTGTTCGCCAAGTGCTGCCGAACGGTCGTTCGTTGCTGGTGATTCACGGCTCGACGGTAACTTGTGTGTCTCCGCTGGAACAGAAGGTTCTTTGGGAACAATCGCTACCCGGGAATTCCATTCAGGTTCGACGAATCTTCAATCCGCTCCGAGTCGCTGGGCGAGTTGACCGACCGACTCAAATGTCCGGCCGTTGGCGGCCGGTCGCGATCTGCAACGAAGATTACATCTGCATCCGAGGCCAGCAAACGATCGAAATTCGAGACGCGGTGACTGGCGAACTACGTTGGTCGCGGGATGGTGTTGACCCGGCGGCGGCGGTGCTCGGAACCACAGAGTGCGTGTTGATTGGGACTGGTTTGAAGCAGCAGGCTTACAGAAGTATCGATGGCCAGCCAGTTGACGCAGCCATCAAAGATCTCGATTCAATCTACGGAGTTGTTGGAAATTCGTTCCTGCTTATTCAGCATGAAGGCCTCCTCTTCCGCCGACGCCGAGCGAGGTTGTATGACCCGGTTCGGAAAGTTGATGTCTGGTCGATGAAACTTGATCGACTAAGTCGAGTGGCTCTGACTGGTGAGCGGCAAATTGTGTTCACAGAAGAAGATGGAACCATTTCGCTTGTGAATGTTGTTTCCGGCGAAGTGAGTGAGTTCGAATCGGATCTCGACTTCGATTCTGAGAACATTCTGATGGCAACTGACGCCGATCGACTTTACGTGGCCTCGCTGAATAGCGGCTCAAGCGGGAAGATTGTCGAACAGGATCTGGACGGAACGCTGACGGTCTTCGGGCGAGAAGCTGGCAAGAAGCTTTGGGACCGCAAGGTGTCAAAAGGTTCGCTCGGGTTGTCGTTCTTCCGTAGCCAGCCCGTGCTGCTGCTGAGCGAGAACCAGGCGGAAGTGGGTGAGAACGGTACTAAGGTGCAGGACCTGTTTCTGATCGAGCCAAACACCGGAAAGGTCGCCAAATCGATTACGTTTGGAAGTCGATATTCGAGCGGACTGAACAGTCGGTTCGAACCAGATCGGAATTTCATCGAGCTTGCTGTTGGAACAAATCGCACTCTGCGATTCCTTGCCGAGCCTATGAAGCCAGAGACGCCATAGGCTTGGTGGAACTGCAGGTTGAGCGGGTCATCGAACGAGTCCAAGTTGTGCGTGAGTTCGCGCCTTTGATCGGCCAAGTCCAATCGGAGCAGGAACGCGACTTGGCTGAACAATCGCGTCGACAACCGTTCGGGCCTGGGCGGCCGCGTTCAATTCGTGCGGCGAGAAACCGACGACCTCACCCACGCCGTAAATGTGTGGCTGCCATGTGCGCTGTTGGTGGTCGCACCAAAGCCTGTAGCAATCGTCAGTCGTAAGTCCGGCTGCATTCAGGTCCAGCGAGCGGGTTCTTCCAACACGTCGTCCGGCAACAAGCACTCGATCGCCAATCAGACGGCATCCATCGCCAAGAAGCAGGCTGACGAGTTCTGGTGGTGCATGCGTGTTAAGCGTTTCGATACCGACGACTTCAGATCCGTAACGGAAACTCACACCCAGCGCCAGGGAGATGTCGTGTAGGTTGTCGCACTCGGCGTGGTTCTTCTCATCCAGAACAACAACCCTTGATCCACCGACGGCGAACAGGCTTGCGAATTCGACTCCGGATGGATCAGAACCCACAACAACTAACTTCGATGGTACGGATTCAACATGCAGAATTTGGTCGGCGTTGAGAATCTGTCCGGCCAGTTGTTCGTTCCGCAGGTCATCTGCGAAAGTGGAACCTGTCGCCACAGCAATGCACTGAGCACGCAGAAGAACAGCCGAGTTCATTCCGGCAACTTCGACAGTATGTTCGTCCATGAAACGCGTTTGACCGCGGAATAATTCCACGCCGGCCGAACGAACATCCGCTAGTTGCCGAGCTGCAACGTCTTCAACGCGATTGATCACAATACGCCGCAGACGTTCAATCGAAAGCCGGTTCCTCGAACTCGGGCCGTGGCCTCTCAATCGATCGACGGCAAGCTCCGGTACCAATTCTCGTAGAGCCGCACTCAGGAACGGACCGCTCTGTAGCCCATCCACCGATGGATAGGCCAACGCAACCTGCAACCCTTGCCGAGCCGCGCGAGTTGCGGTGGCCAGCCCGGCAGGGTCGGTTCCAACCACTAATAATTCGAACATCGTACTTCTCCAAACCAATACGCAGCAGCTCAGGGGAAAGCCTGCGATTCCATTCCAACACCACTTCGTGTGGAGGTAGAACAGCGATACTTCTTCGACATCGACGGTCGCACCGGTCAAGAAAGAGGCGGAGTCTGGAGAAGTTGCTGTGTTCAGCGATCGTACGTCGGGAATAACGGTTGTTCTGCTTCTGCAGTTGGGAAGGTCGAAGTCGCTGCGCATGGAAAAGGCTCGTGCGGAGCGAACGCACGAGCCTTGATAGATTTGGTAGTGGCTTACTGAGAAGCCGTCCAAGCGGCCTCAACGGTTTGTGATCATCCACCCAACATCCGAACCGCCACACGGTCAGGCGGAACGCTTGTTAGTCGTCGGAGAGGATCATGACGAGCCGCAGCATGTACCAGAACAAAGTTGCGATCGAACCAAACAGTGCCAACGCGGCGCCGACGTGTTGGTCGGTTCGGTAGTGATGCAGAATGTTGGAGGTGTCGTAGAGGATGTAGCCGCACAGGAGCAGAACCATGGCTCCGGCGAAGAGAATGCCGAGGTCGAATCCAAAAATCATGGACGCGACAATCACACCCATCGCCGCAATACTTCCGGCGAACAACGCACCTCGCATGAATGAGAAGTCTTGCTTCGTCACGAACACGAGGAACGTTAGAGAACCAAACACCGCCATGGTTAGAAACGCTGCCGTTGGTATAGCCGTAGGCGCTGTTCGTTGGGCCATCCAGAGTAATGGCACAAAGATGATTGATTCGGCGAAGATGAATAATCCAAGACCAAAATATTGCTTCAGTGGGCTGGCTCCCGAGTGAGCCCAGCGGTCTGCGATCCAGCTTACGAAGATGAAGGCAATCATCGCCATCCACCAGTTTGGACCGATGGCGAACGCGATTTTGGTTCCGATCGCTGTTTTGAAGTACAGCGTTTCCAACGCGATGAACGCCAGAATGCCAGCGAAGACATGCAGGTATGTCTTCCGGATGAACGACTGTCGTTCGGAAAGCTGAGCATCAACAGCGAAGCCACGACCGAACCCATCAAAGTCGTCGGCGTACAAATTAGGGTTGTTCATTTAATGGTCTCTCCGATGTTTCGTTTCTGACGTCTGGTGGCATTTTGTCGTGAGGCGGTCGAGCCGTGTGTATCAAGTCTATTCCGTCGAATTCATTTGTGCACGTCATTATATTCGGGAAATCGCACATAGTGGTGTTCTAAATGCATCGTGCTCAGGAGATACGACGTTGATCTGTTTATCGAGTCGAACCGGTCGAAGCTGTCAGTTCGACACATTCGTTTTGCTTGTTTTCTGCTGTGTTCTATCGACGACGGCGTGGTCGCAGGATTCTGTGCCTCAGCAGTTCAAAGGGAACCTGCACACGCATTCGCATTGGAGCGATGGCGACGATTACCCGGAGATGATTGCCAAGTGGTATCGCGATCATGGCTACCATTTCCTGACATTCACCGATCACAACATGTTGCAGTCGCAGGATCGCTGGATCGATGTGGGTAAGAGCAAAGGGGGCATGCGGGCCTACGAGAAGTTGAAGAAAACGTTTCCGGATTGGATGAACGAACGCACCGAAGACGGGCGGCTGAAGGTTCGTCTCAAGAAGTTCGATGAGACTCGCGAACGACTCGAAAAGCCGGGCGAATTCATCCTGATTCACGGCGAAGAGATTTCAGATCAGTTCGATAAGAAACCGTTGCATCTCAACGTCTCGAATATCAAAGAGATTATTCGCCCTGTCGGCGGAACCAGCGTTCGCGAGGTACTGCAAAACAACATCAACGCGGTCATCTCACAGCGAGAGCGAACTAAGCAACCGATGATGATTCATGTGAATCATCCGAACTTCGGGTCAGCGATTACAGAACGTGACCTGATGCTGCTTGTCGGCGAAAAGTTCTTCGAAGTCTACAACGGGCACCCCGGAGTCCATAACAGCGGTACGAAAACCGCTCTTCCCACCGAACGCATGTGGGACATTATTCTCGCCATGCGGCTTGGTGTTCTCGAACTACCTGTCATGTACGGCATCGCAGTTGATGATGGTCACAACTACCACGATATCCCCAGTCGAGGCAGCGAGCCCGGCCGTGGGTGGGTCATGGTAATGGCTGAAGAACTAAGTCCCGGGTCATTGATTGAAGCGTTGGAAGCCGGTCGGTTCTATGGTTCGTCTGGTGTGAAATTGAGGAACGTCGTGGCGAACGAAAAGTCGCTGACCGTTGAACTTGAACCGCAGGACAACACCACCTTCACCGTCGAATTCATCGGCACGTTAAAACGCGATCTTCCGGACATTGGTGCGTCCAAAGATCAATCCCACAAATGGAGTGACAAGATCGGTCGAGTTCTCAGCAAAGCGACGGTTCCATCCGGCACTTTGACCTACAACTTCACCGGCGAAGAAGTCTACGTCCGCGCCAGAATCACGTCGTCCAAGAAACACCCTAACCCCAGCGAGCCCGGCGAATACGAACGCGCGTGGGTTCAGCCTATCTCGCGGATAACAGCAAAGTAGCCGTCACGCTCCGTCGTGACGTGGCACGACAGAACAACCCAACTGCAATCAGACTGTATTGGAGTTGCGACAAGGAACGCCGCATATGCAAAGTCGCCTATTTCGGTGCCTGACGGTCGCACTACTTGCGACCGCGGTTGGATGTTCGCCAAGCACAAGCCCAACCTCTATGTCCACGAACCCAGACGCAGAAAACGACCTGCTAAAGCGGATTAATGAGGCCGAAGACTCCTCCCAGCGAGCAGCCCTTATCGACCTCCTTGAAGCGACGCCGGCTAATCAGATTTGTTTTTACGAACGATGGCTCCGACTCCATCAACCGTGGGCTTCGGAATGCTGGACGGACACTGGCTACGACCCATCGCTTTCAGCCATTCCACGTGATGTTCAGCTCTTGGCTGGCATGTGCTACGGAAAGTCCGACATTGAAAACGGTGGTTTACATCAGCTGTTCGCAAATGGGACAGGGGCGATGGCTCCCGAGATGAAGCAGTGGTGCGAACGAGCTGGCTTCCAGAAAACTGCAAACATACTTGCTGAGGCGATTGCCGTTTTTGGGCCGGAATTCCCTCGTTCGCAGAACCAAAGAGATGCCTTTCTCAGGAACTATTCCGAACAAGCTCACACACGCGGCGAAAGAGATTCTTGGAACCCCTTCCGTGCAATGGACGAACGGTTCTACGCTAGTTTCGACGGCAAGTTCGACGCCGCGGCCGATCAATGGCTTCGTGACGTGTGTGGTGTTGGTTCGCTACACGACACGCCGGAAGAGGCGAAGTAGGTCGACGTCCTTTCTTGGTGGATTGTGAGATACATGCGGAATCAGCTTCAGACATGCCTATTGCCCGACGACGAGTCTGCATTGTCGCTCGGATTGAGAAGCCGTTTCGAGACCATTTTCTTCGTTGATCATCGTGAAGCTCAGCTTGAGAACGTGACGCTCTATTCCGATCTCAACGCTTGCCACTCAGGGTTCGCGTATATCTGGGATGCTGAAACCACTGATATTTCAGGTGCCGTAGAGAAATGGAATGGGCTTGTACGCGAGAAGAGTGGCGACGGTGCCATCGTGCAGTTCCTGCGTTCTCGAATGGCAACAGAGCAACTTGTCGACGGTCAGATGGTTAGCCTGCTGTTGTCTGGTCGCGTCGCAATGATGGGCACAGGTACCAGTGAGCAAAAGGCTTTGAAGTCCAATGTTTACGAGGTCTTGTCAGGTATCGCGACAGCTCAGATCTACCCTGTGTCACCCACAACTCGGAAGTTGATCGGACAGAAACGACCCGGCTCACGAGTCGGCGTGCACGCGGTAAAATGGAGCGAGGAACCATCACACCTTTTGCGCACGTGGGAACAGCAACTGCGTATGGACTTCCGAGGAGTACCGCCAAGAAGTGAGCTCCGGAGAACAGCTAAGGAGTAGATGCATCGAGTGAGAGAATTCGGTGATGAATACTCGATTGCCCGCAGGATTTTGTCAGAAGATTGAACGCGTCGAGGCTGAAACGTATCGATTGCCAAACGACCCGTCGTACGCGGCTATACTTAATGTAGTCCGGCTACAGGGGCTTGCCTGAAGATGGACGCCCGAAGGGGGATTGGATCCCAGGGGAAATGATTCAACGTTCGAATCTGGAAGGAAGTTGGCCACGTTGTTCAGGTGGGCTTGGCGATTTCTCTGCGTGGTGTGCCTGCTATTGGTCACGGGATACTATTTCGTTGGTTGGTGGGATCGCGAAGCCAACTGATGTGAACCCGTGTGGATAGTTGACCATAAAAACAGCCCCGGTGATTACCGGGGCTGCTGAGCTTTCGAGACAGTTCGTATCGCTGTCTATGTGGCGGCTGGTGGTATCAAAACGCTGTCTATCAGATGCACAAAGCCGTTCTTGGCTCGGATGTTGGTGGCGATGATCTGTGTTGTTTCGTTGAGAAACACACCATCGTCGGTGATGTCAACATCGACAGTAGTGCCGTTAAGTGTGGCGAGGGATGTTTGGCTCACTACTGCAGCCGCGTTTTGTGCTCCGGGTGAAACGTGGTAGGTCAGGATGTCGGTTAGCTGACCCGATGGATCTTCCAACAAGTCTTCAAGAGTTCCATCTGGGAGCTTGCCGAACGCTTCGTTCGTTGGTGCAAAGACTGTGAGCGGATCTTCGCCGTTCAGTGGTGCGACCAGGTCTGCGGCGACAACTGCGTCGACCAACGTGCTGAGTTCGGGTGTTAGAATTGCGAGCTCAGCGATGGTTCCCAGACGTGCTCCGCTGGCAACAAGATCAAGGAACGCTGCATCGGTTCGCTCTGTTGGTGAAGTCACTTCGTCACCTTCGAACGATCGCAGGCGCGGAGTTCGGCTGAATTCCGTGTCGGTCACAACAGCGTTGTCGTTTCCGGTTCCGCCGTAGACGAACGCTCGCCGATCGAAGTTGCTTGAATCGATCGCAAGTTCATCATCACCCGCTCCGGCAAACGCGAATGCGTAGCCGTCAATTTCTGTTCCCTGCACAGCGACGAAGTCATCGCCGTAGCCTGTCGATAGACTGACAAATTTGTGGTTCGAATCACGGACAGCTACGCGGTCGTCGTCCGTCCCGGTAAGCAGGAACGTTGATCGCTCAACCCGACTCTTGTCGATTCCCACGGTGTCGCTGTCGCGCCCGGTTCCAATGAGTAGAGAGCCACCGATCTCAGTTTCATCGAGTGACACAGAGTCCTCGCCGCGTCCAGCAAGGATGAAGACGCTGCCGGAAACATCTGTGTCGTAGAGGCCAATGGCATCATCACCGGCTCGGCCGATTACGCGAACGCGACCGTCGATTTCGACCCCTTCGACGAACAGTGTGTCGTCACCACTCCGAAGCCGCGCTCGCAAGCCTTCCAGTTGGTTCCCCTCTGTGACAACAAATGGATCAGTCGATCCGTTTACTGTTGTTCCGCCTGTGGGATACACGGTCACATCGCCGTCTTCGTTCGGTCGAACTTCGACCGAGTTCGATTCAGCGTCGCCTCGCAGGGTTAGGGTTCCCAACGACAGAGCCGCTTCGACGTTGCCTGTCAGCAATGCACGAGTTTCAAGGGCTTCTGCATTGACGTGAGAATGACGGTTTTTGCGTCGTCGGAGCTTTGAGCGAAAGAGCATAGTGGGCCTCAGAAAAGAGAAAGATGAAAGGTGCGGGGAAAGCTGCATGTACAGATCTGACAGCCTCGGTCTCGCTGATTTGTGGTTCGTCCCCGCGTTTTGCCCGGCTTAACATGCGAGGATTGAAGAAGGTCATAGCGAGGTGGCCACAGAAAAATGAGTCGAATCCGATTGGCCCGCGACTGGAATGACGGACGGTCGGGGGCCATCCAACGGAAGAGTTTCCAGCAACAGCGGATTGACGCGGTACTTCTCTCGAAGCGAGACACCCCCAACCTTGGTGACTGTCATGGGAAATGGAAAAAAGCAGGAATCTGGACCGCCTTAACACGGTTCTGTCTGCCTGGAGTCTTGATTTCCGCGGAAATTCGTTGGAAACCGCAACTCAGTACTTCCAGCCGGTTACGGCCCGGGAAGTCGCGTACTAAACTCGGACCTCAGAACACTCTTGGCGGATCCGAAATGCAAATCGCACAGAACACAGTGGCCCTAATTGACTACACGCTTAAGGGCGAAGCAGGGCAGGTTATCGACACAACTGACGGGGGCGACCCGCTTCCATACCTTCATGGCGCGGGCATGATTATTCCGGGTTTGGAAGCTGCTTTGGTTGGTAAGGCAGTGGGTGATGCGCTCGAAGTTACGATTCCGCCAGAAGAGGCTTACGGAACGCGGGACGCGAGTCTGCGTCAGGAAGTCGAACGCGAACAATTTGAAGAGATCGACGACCTTGCCGTCGGTATGCAGTTCCGAGTCGATGGTGGCAACGGTCAGAACCTTGTCATCACGGTGCTGGAAATTAACGACGACACGGTTGTGGTTGACGGAAACCATGCACTTGCTGGCGTGACTTTGAACTTCAACGTCACCGTTCGTGAAGTTCGCGAAGCAACTGAAGAAGAGATCGCTCACGGCCACCCGCACGGCTTCGGCGGATGCGACCACGATCACGATTCGTAGGCAGCGATCGAGCGAGACGCAGTTCGCTGGCTGAGGCTCTCCAGCTAGTTGGTCGCATGTTGACGAAATCGGTACTGGACGGACCGACTCAGGGCCTGAGTCGGCAACATTTCAGTCTTTGCCAGCAACCTGTTCGCGTCACTGACATTGGTCGATAGACGCAGCAACACGCGCGAGAGTGAAGATGATTCGTGCAAGTGGAGAGGAATGTCGAGCGGTCCTCGCCGGTGATGATCTCATTGAATCGCCGAAGTTAAACACGACGCATGCAATCACGATCGAAGGCGGTTGTGAAACCGTTTGGCCTTGGGTGGTTCAGATTGGTCAGGGCCGAGGTGGCTTTTACAGCCACACGGCCCTTGAGAACCTTCTCGGCTGCCGGATGAAGAACGCCGATCGCATCCACCCCGAATGGCAGCAGGTCGAGGTTGGAGACTCCGTTCATCTGCATCCCAAGGCGAGCCCGCTGCGAGTTGCCAGCATCGAACCGAATGCTCATTTGGTTCTGCAATCGACTTCCGGTTTCCCCTGGACATGGTCGTTTGTTTTGACGTCTGTTCCTACTGGGTGCCGCTTACTTGTGCGGACCAGAATCCTCTGGTCGAACTCGGTCCTGGGAGCGTTGATCTGGCCAGTGATGGTTCCCGGACACTACGTGATGGAACGACGAATGCTAATGGGGATCCGATCGCGAGTACTCAAGGATCAATAGCATCGCCATGGAGGCACTGGCGTGGCGGACTGGCGGGGGATGTGATTTACTACTCCTCAGCCCGCAGATCTTCTTGCGGTTCTTCCAAAACTTAGGACAGTAAAATGTTGACCCTCGCCATTGCGTTTATGCTTGTGCCTCTCGACGACACGCCTGCGTGGCCTGGCTTCCTCGGGGCGAATGCGTCGAAGGTTGATGCGAGTTCGATTCCCACTGAATGGTCGCCGACTGAGAATATTGCCTGGCAACGATCTGTTGTCGGGCATGGTCAATCGAGTCCGGTGATCTACGGCGATCATGTGTTTGTGACCTCCTGCGACGGGCCTAAAAAAGAAACGCTCTACGTCTACTGCGTGAAGCTTTCTGATGGATCCACCGTTTGGGAGAAGTCGCAGCAGTCCAGTCATCCTGAAGGCAATAGCGTTTACATTAGCCGATCCGCACCGACGCCAGTTGTCGACGCGAATCATGTATTTGCGTACTTCGAAAGCGGAGATGTTTACGCATACACACACGCTGGCGAGCTGGCATGGAAGATGTCGCTGACTGAGAAGTTCGGCCAGCCCATGAACGTGTTCGGTCTTAGTGCCTCACCGGTTCAGACTGAAGATCACGTCATTATCTTGATTGACGACGACAAGTCTCGTCAGGGGGCAGGGCCTCCGGGTGCTGCTGATCGAACAGGTGATGCGAAGTCGTACATCGTCGCATTGAAAAAAACCGATGGAACCGTTGCGTGGAAAACCGATCGCGAGAACCGAACCAGCTGGAGTTCCCCGGCAATCGTTCCGGTCGATGGTGAAGATGTGGTTGTCTGCAGTTCGGCTGGCAGCGTGGATGGTTATTCGCCGACCGACGGAAAGTTGCTGTTCTCCTTCACGGAACTTGGTGGCAACTCGGCGACGACTCCAATGCCTGTCGGCAACGGTGAGTTCCTGGTAGCGGCCTCTCCAGGCCGAGGCGAAGGCGGTGAACGAGCCGACTTGGCGAAGAAGTCGAATGGCCTTATGAAGATCACGAAAGACGGCGACAGCTATTCAGCTAAGTTCGTTTGGGCGAACCCGAAGCTGTCGCCCAGCTTTGGTTCTCCCATCGTCCACAATGGCTACGCGTACTGGTTGAACCGGGTTGGCTCTGTCATGTGTGTTGATGTGACGGATGGAAAGCTGGCGTATCAGGATCGAATTGAAACCGCTTGGGCGACACCAATAGGCCTCGGCGACCGCGTCTACTTTTTCGCACAGAAGAAAGGCCTGACGTCGGTGCTGGCGAGTGGTCCTGAGTTCAAAGTATTGGCGAAGAACAAGCTATGGAACGAAGAGCCGGCTGACGACAGCCTAAAGTCAGCCGCCGCCGAGACCGGACAGCGTGCTGCAGCGGCGTCAAGGTTTGGAGGCCAGACGACTTATGGTGCTGCAGCGGTTTCGGGTAGCTTGATTATTCGAACCGGCAACATGCTTTATTGCATCCGCGGCTGAGTTGAGTAGTCGTTGCCTTGGAGTCACTTTGAAGCGGGGTGGAACTCACCGATTTCGGCGTGTTCCTCTCCTTCTTCACAGTTGCTTGCAACTGAGGACACAAGGCGACAGGTCTCGCAACGGAAGTGGAAGTTGTGGAACGGTTCGTCCTGAAGATCTTCGTCGCGTACGTGCCACGTGTCGCCGCACCCTGGACACGCCCGGGTCTCTTCTCCCGAGAGACGTCCGTGATATCGCATCATGTAGTAGTACGTTGGCTTTTCCGTGGCATCTTCAACCGACTTGCAGAGGTCTCGGCCAGCCTGTGAAAGTTCGCTGGTGGGGTCGGCCAGTTGCCGATATGTCGGCAGTTCCAACGCACCAGATGCGAACCATAGCCGGTCGTTGGCTTGATACTCGCTGGCCCAAAAATACAGACCTTCGCGAGTTTCATCCGAAATCGGCAATTGATACGACGGAATTGCATCGCCTGAGTCTCCGCAAGTGACTGGTGCGGTAACTCGGAAGGCCGTGAAGAACAAATACAACGACGACGAATCTTCCCATCGGGTGAATTGGCGATCATCCGTCGCGTCTTCCAGGTGTTGTACTTGGGCTGCCGCTCCAAATGCTTTTGCTACAGCGTCATGGGCTTGTGACGTGTATTTGCCAAAGTGCTTTGGGTCGATCGCGTCCAGCTGCGCTGCATTCACGTAGTAGTGCAGACTTCCACCACACCAACCGCTTGAGTAGCCGCGATAAATGTGGTCGTACTTTTCCAGCGTGCCAACGAAGCAGTCTGCGGCATCTTCGTACTCAAACCGGGTATCAGCATTCAGTTGAGATGGCCTCGCCAAATCGTCATTGCGTCGAAAGGTGATTCTTGTGAGCATCGGGAACCTCATGGTTCGAACTCAGGCGCGACCTGACTTCCTAACGAAGGTGGATGAACCGGCATCAATCCTACTACTTCAGTTTCACTTCTCTAAGCGGTTCCGCATCAGACAAACTTGGATACTCGACACGCAAGAGTCGAGAGATCGTCGTCGCGATTGAGGCGGGGCTGACTTTCGCGTCAGAGCGTTCCTGCTTCACGTCGCCGACGACCAGCAGCGGTACATGGCGGTCGTAGTGCCAAGGGCTACCGTGGTTGGCTGCGGCGGTTCCATTGATGAAGAACGGTTGCAGAACATACATCACATCACCGCTTCGCTTCGGGTGATAAGAACGCCGCATCAGATTGCTTAAGTCCGAATCGTTGGCGTTGCCGAGTAATTCGTCGCGGGTCATTGCAGTCACGACAAATGGCTGGTTCATCACCCAATCACGAGTCAGTCGCCTCGCGTATTCAAGGTTCCAACCCGTCAATGCTGGATGGTCGTGATTGAGAAAGACTTCGCTCTCGACAAATGCCTGCACAATTCCAACTTTGTCATCGCTATCAGTTTTGAATTCGTCATGGCTCTGAAGGTAGGCCTCCAGCTGCGTTTCCATTTCGGCAATATTGCCCGTCGAACCATTCGCAGTTCCAAGCGGGTTGCGACCGGCACGCAGTTTCTTTGCAACGGCTTGTTCGGGAACCGGCGCGACTCCGTGGTCGGCGGTGACGAACAGGACGAACTTTCTATCTCCAAGCTGCTTGCGAATGAACGCCACGAATTTGCCCAGCATCTTGTCTGTGCGGTAGCACATGTCTTCGACTTCAAGACTGTCCGGTCCGAATGAGTGACCCACGTAGTCGTTAGGAGAAAGGTTTATCCCAAGAATGTCCGGGTATTCGTCTTGGCCGAGCTCTTCACCGACGATCAAAGCCCGAGCGGCGTCGAGGGTGGCGGCGTTTCCGAACGGAGAACAGGCGAGGTTGTTGATGTAATAGCGTTGGTCAGCAGCCGGAAGTTGGTGCGGAAAGTCTTTCGTCATTCCATACTGCGGACGTTCGTGTTCGCTCTGTTCCTGCTCACCATGCTGGTACTTCGCCATCGGCAACAGTGGTTGCCAGCTTTTACCAGCATACGTTTGAATCGCTCTTCTGGCGTTCAGTTCCGCAATCGATTTGGGGAGCGTACGCCCATAGTGATCACAGGAAATCCACGCTCCCTGATTGCTCATCCAGACAGCTGAATCAGCCAATCGACCAGCCATCAGAATGGCGGCCCGGTCCTTAATGGCGATTGTGAAGACTTTCGAACGACCTCGGCTCGCAAGCTTCAGCTGGTCGCCAACGGTGTCGGCTAGTAGTAGCCTTGGAGACACTTTTTGGTCAGTCGTAGGAGCTCCAATGAGGATCGCCCGAGGGTCAGCGACGCAGTACTTCAGTCGCCCGGATGCTCGGTCATACCACGAGTTCCCAATGATTCCGTGTCTGTTCGGGTACGTTCCTGTGAGTTGGACCGCATGGCCGGGACCAGTTTTGGTGATGGCATGTTGGTGTTTGCAATCGGTGAACCAAACTCCGGTGGTTCTGGCTTGGTTGGCGAGGCCATCCGCCAAGTAGTTCGATTCAAAGCGTTCCAAGTACTCGTAAGACAGCTGATCGACGCTCACAACAACCACAAGCGACGGCTTGTCGGCAGCCTGAAGATCAATAACGGAGCCAAGAACGCAGATGAGGAGGGAATGCAACACAGTCTTCACAGTTGAGTCTTTACGTTGGGGGCGGTGGCGTGACGAGGGGTGGAAGGTACATCAACCGTTAAAAGAAGGAAGGCGGGGAAACTCGACGGTTGATGCGTTCTTAACAGTGGTTTTGAACTGTCTTCAGTCGTATTGTTCGATTCGCCTGAAACTACAGCGTTTATTGGCGAACATTTCGTTAAGAAGTCCGTGTTAAGGGAAGGAATTGCAGTCGTTTTCTTGAAGACGGGCGTAAACAGGGACAGGCCTGCAAGGCATTCGGTTTTCCTGACCGGCGACTTCTTCAGAGACTGCTGATTCGTTCATTAATTCACTGTTTTGACGCATGTTGTCGGGGTAGATTGTTCGTTAGGAAACTGTTGCTTAGCCGTCCTATCACGATGGCCTGCTTGACGTTTCTTCCTACTTGAATTGACCGCACCAACTGCTTGACACCCGGGGAGAGGACATGTTTTCTCGTTTCCTGCGATCGCATAAGCGAAAGCCTCGTCGGAGGTGCCGCCGGAAGTCCGTTGATACCCAACTGCAGCAGGTCGAGAATCTTGAAGCCCGAACCCTGCTGTCGAACGTTACCGTGGAACTCACGCCCACGCAGGATGGAACGCTCTACGAGAATTCACAGGGAGCGAAAGCGAACGGAGCTGGCAGCTTCCTGATAGTGGGGCCCAACGCCAACGCCAGCCGTCGCGCCGTGGTTCAGTTCGACATTTCGGGAACCGTTCCCGAAGGAGCCGTGATTACGGAAGTCCGATTGACGATGCATAACTCGGGCGGCGTTGAAAATAGCCGCAACGTTTTTCTGCATCCTGTAACCAAACCATGGAGCACCGGTGCTTCAGACGCTTCAGGCGGTGAGTACTCGGGTGCCAACTCCGGTCCCGGCGATGTGACGTGGCAACACAGTCTGTTCGCCGATGAGTTCTGGTCTTCCCCTGGTGGAGACTTCGCCGGCCGAAGTGCCACGACGAAAGTTGGTTCGAACGGCTACTACGAATGGAGTAGCGAAGGCATGATTGCTGACGTTCAGCAGTGGCTGGACGCGCCGGAATCGAACAACGGCTGGCTGTTGAAAAGTAATGAATCAACAAAGTCGGTCAAACGCTTCGGCAGCAGCGAGCACACTCGCGCGGACCGGCGTCCCGTTTTGGAGATCACTTACGAAGCACCAAGCTTCAGTGGTCGAATTGAAGGACGCAAGTGGTTCGATCGTGATGTCGACGGCGTGAAAGATCATGGAGAAGAATGGCTCGACGGTTGGACGATCGAACTCTACGACGTCGAAACCGGAGAGTTAATCGAAACGCAGGTCACCGACAGTATCGACGAGAATGAAAGCGGGGCCATCGATCCACAGTCGGAAGTTGGGCTGTACTCGTTTGAAGTGTCGCCGGGAACCTACGAAGTACGCGAGGTTCTGCAACCGGGTTGGTCTCAGACATACCCAGGCTTCTCTGCCGACTTTGGCAAGAAGGACGGACAGAGCGCCAGCGGTGGGATGACGCTGTACGACGACATTTTGCACTTTGACTTCGACGTTGATAACCCACGAAACAGCGGCTCGCTGCAACTTGAGTTCTACGTGCCGAACGGACGAGGAAAGCTACGACGTGTAGTAAACCGACCTTCTCAGGCACTGCAAGGTGAAGGGCGTGTTGTTGGAAGCGTGAAGCTAACAGCACGCGAAGTCGGGCACTTGCTCAAAGGAAAACTCTCCGTCGGTCTCGTTAACTCGAACGATAAACTCAAAGCGCGGGGGCCAGTCGTAGGAAGTGGTTCGCATATCGTCACGGTTTCCAGCGACGAAGTAGTTACGGAACGTAATTTCGGCAACTACCAACCAGCTGAAGGTCCGGTTCGCGGTGGCCCGTTTATCACCACAGGCAACTCGTCGAACGGCCTGTCAGGTGATCCGTCACGGCAAGGTATTCACTTCAGCACCGACGCCACTGGCGCGATCGTTCTCGTGCTTGCACCGCAGAGCATCGATCCGAATCTGCCATCCGATCACCCCGACGCGGAGCCAATTTCGGCTCGACAGCTTGCGGGCATCCTGAACTACCTCGGCAAACGAGACGCTGGCGTACAAGCCGCAATCGAGAGTCTCTTTGGAGACAAAGATCCTTTCGAGCTCTTCGGGTAATGAATCGACAGGCAGGCATCTGTTTGAAGATCCTGACCAGCTAACAATTCCTCGGACAAATAAAAAACGCCGCGATTCTCATCGCGGCGTTCTTTGTTGGAATGGTCTAAGCCGCGTTACGAAATCGTAACGGTCTCCATTGTGTCGCCTTGCTGAATTGAGTTCACGACTTCAATTCCGTCGGTCACTTTGCCAAACACAGAGTGCTTGTTGTCCAGCCATGGAGTTGCCACATGTGTGATGAAGAACTGTGAACCGTTGGTATTTGGTCCGGAGTTCGCCATTGAAAGAATACCCGGGCCATCGTGCTTCAGGTCGGCGTGAAATTCGTCGTCGAACTTGTATCCCGGTCCACCGGTTCCCGTTCCTTGTGGACAGCCACCCTGAACCATGAAGTCTTCGATGACTCGGTGGAAGTTCAGGCCGTTGTAGAAGCCTTCACCAACAAGCTTTGCAAAGTTCTCGACGGTTTTCGGGACTTTGTCTTCGTAAAGCTCGATGGTGATCGTGCCTTTGGAGGTTTGAATAGTCGCTGTGCTCATTGTTTCAAATCCGCGTTTGCTGTTCGCTGGAACCTTGCCTGCAGATGCGATCGGCTGTTCGCCTGGACCGCTGTTTCGTGGCAAGGGTCAGTCAATACTAGGTCGTCTTACGAACGCGTGATATTAGGCACATCGCAATCACATCGCCACCATCGCTGGTTCCAATCTCGATATGAACGCTCAGTGTTCAATGTTGGCTAGAAGGAACCTTCGCTAGCGGCAGATACTCAGTACAGAGCGGGCCAATCGGTCTCGTAACCCGATGAACGAGGTACTGACCCGATCGGAAGACGACGGGCTGTGTATACGGAAATCGTTCGCGTTCTGCTTCGGGAAAGTCCAGTGGCAGCAGTGTTTTCGGATCCATGTCGCCATCAATCACGTCACGCGGCATGCCCGCTTCGAACAGGCTGCTAACGACGAACTTGTGGCCACAGTTCTCCACCGCGTCCTGGATCTCATCTGTCCGACTTCGAAACACGCGTGCAATCACATCGAGGAATACGTAGCGGGTGGACGGAGCAATGTTCAACCGCGGATAGATATGACACAGCGCGCCGGAGTAAGCGGTGACTTCGCCGTCGGCAACGTTCTGTGTGTCCAGATAGTCAATGACTGGTTGTAGCTCGTGCCACTGGAAGGTTTGTTCCAGCTGAATTGCTGAACGCACTTGCGGCGTCGATCCTTCGCGAACACACTCTTGCCAGTTGCTAAGTCGCTGTGGGTTGCTTGCGGGAGAAACCAGCGCGGCGAACAGGCACAGGACGACAAACGCCACTTGCGGTACGGGTTCGGATTGCACAGGAATGTTCCATGTTCCGATCAACCCGATCGCCAGCACGATGCCAGGAACATGAACGTAGGCAAACGGAAATTGCAAAAGCAGCACCTGCAGCATCCACCCCAGATACATCGCGCTGAGAAGAATACGTGGGCGACTGGATTCCGGATCTCGAAGTTTCGTCAGACTGACGATCGCTGTGATCGTGGCAGGCAAGTGAGCCCAACTCCATGGAACCATCGCCTCCCAGCGGCTAACCAGCATGCCCGCAGTCATTCGCTCTCGACCGCGCGCGACGTATTCGGGGTTCCAATCCAGCAACATCTCCCAGAAGTGGTTCCATGCTCCGGTTTGGACCAACCACGAAGAACCGATTGCTCCCACCATCAACCCGCCCATAAGGACGCCTACAACTTCACCAACAACAACGCGTTTTCGCTCAGCCAGAATGATGCTCGTGAAGAGAACCGCGACAGCGGGCACGGCGACATGCGGCTTAATCCAGAAAGCGATTCCCCAAAGCCCACCTTCCAGCAGGCATCGCAACAATCGGCTTCGAGCCGATAGTGGTTCGTTGTTCTTCAGCCGCAGCTGCATTGCCATCAGGCATGGAAGCAATGCCCACATGTCTCTTTGCACGTGGCTCCATTCTGATAACGAAAAGTAGAACCAGTAAACGGCGAACGCTACCGGAGCCATCGCCGTTGTACGCAGAACTCCGTTGCGTTTGCTCGCGAGAGTCCACTGCCACAGAAGGACAACGATGGAGGTGAGAACAAGCAGGTCAAATCCACGAATGGCATAGGTCGACCAACCCGCAGTCGATCTTACCAGCATGTGAATCCAAACCGCGCCAGGCAGGTTCGGTTCCAGAATATCTCGGTAAAGCACTCCCCCCTCCAACGCGCACTTGGCCTGCAGGTCAAACATGACCGCATCGTTGGTGAGATGCTGACACAAGAAGATTGGGATGTTCAACGCCAGCAGAACCGCCAGCGCAGCCCAGACCACATCGTTGCGATCAAACCGTTTTCCGGGCAGAAAGTGACTCATGAGATGGGCCGAAGGGGGAATTGGTCCACTCTGAAGACTAGGTCAGATCCCGCGTTTCGGCTGCGTGTTGGCAGCCACTGTTGACTTCGGGCCTCGATAAAATCGATACGACCGCTTCAATCATGCCGCGCCGGCTCGCTGAATCATTTGATCGTCTGCCGTAGCCACTCGCGGAGTTTCTTCCGTGCCGGACTTGGTCGCAGTACCCATGCGTCCGCATGGTTACGAAATCCGGTTCCAACAAACGTAAAACGCCCTTTGACACCTGCTTCTTTGATGAACTCTTTCGCCGAGTTCAATCCCCATGAATTCTCGCCACCTTCGTGGCAAATGAACTGTGGCCGGTTGCCCAATCGCTTTAGTCTTGCAGCTGCGGATTTGCGATCACTCCCGGCGTATTCCCAGAGCTTGGCTCCGTCGTAGTGGCTATAAGCGACGAAGCCGCACCAGAGTTTCGCGATCTCGTCGTCGTGAAGACCAATAAAGTTCACCGCGATCGCTCCACGGGAAAAGCCTGCGAGAACAACTCGCTTTGGGTCGCCGCTGTATTTCTGACAGACGGCTGGAACCAGTTTCTTGCAGTATTCGACAGTCGGCTTTGGATCGAAGTCCGGTTTGTCGCCCCACCATCGCGTGGCAATCTTTTTTCCATCGGCGGTTAAATACGGAGCACAAATCCAGACAAACTCCGCACCGCCAGACATCCCGTATCCGAGCTTGCTTCCGTCCGGCAGTCCAGTGCTGACGTCGCCCCACTTGCTGGTAAAGCCACCATTGCCTGAAAACTCAACGATGACTGGATACTTCTTCGACGGGTCGTAGTTCTTCGGAAGGAAAACAACGTGATACACACTCTCATTTTTGCTCCCGGGTAGAATCTCCCGTACGCGTCTCCCGGCCATGGCGGGACCGGTCTGCAATTTCGGGATTGTCAAGTCTGCCGGGACAGAGCGGATGTCTGGCACCTCCTGAGCTGTGCAGGCTAACGCGGTACAAAAACAGGTCAAAGTAATTGCTGACATGCCGTCATCGTAGGCGGACCGAAGCTGACTGAGAAGTTGCCCAACATCTATGGCTACAAAGGATCTACGATGAACAACCTTCTGCCAGTGGCGTTGCTTACGCTTACGTGTTTTGCGCAGGATTCTGACGAGAGTCGTTGGACCACGCGGCCAATCCGTGGTGTTGTGAAATTAGAGAACGGACAGCCGGCTATCGGTTTCGATGTCTACGTCCCTGGCGTAGGGGGCGAAAAGCTCGCTGTAGTCAAGACATCCGCCAGCGGAACGTTCACCCTTCGAGTCGCTCCCGGCGTCAACATGCCGACTGTTTTCGCGCGTTCAGCCGACGGCGAGCTCATGGGTAGTTTTGATCCGTTTGAACAAAGCCGGTTGTTGCGGATTACGGCGAAACCAAAAAGAACCATCCAGTGCACTGTGCTTGGCGTAGACGGTCAACCGTTGGCCGAAGCAGACGTTGGGGTGGTGGCCCGGTACGCCTTGGTGGCGTCTGGAAAGTCTGACGCTGATGGGAAATGCGTGTTGGAAGTCCCTCGTGACATCGCAGTCGAACTCGTCTTCGCAAAGAAAGACGATCACGGCTTCGACTACTACGAGAACTTTACAATCTATCCAACGATAATCCGGCAACCCCCGCCCGAGTCGATCAAGCTGAAGCTCGAAGGTGCGACCACGTGCAAGGTTACCCTCACGGATCCGAACGGACAGCCTGTTGCCGGCGTGCCGGTCGCTCCGTGGCTGATTGAACGCGTTGGGAAGATTGATGATGCGAACATCGGAGGGTGTTCGAATCTGTCTGAGACCACGAACAAAGCTGGTGTCGCCGTTTTTCGTTGGTTCCCAAAAGACTGCGAACGGTCCATCGAGTTCCTGGTCGCAGATCGAAAGCTCTACATCGGACGTGATCTGGTCGCGACGCGGCGAAACGACGAGATCGCAACAACGGTCTACAAGAGAATTTCAGTCACGGGCGTTGTGACTCACACTGACGGGTCGGTCGCGGCCGGAATCGAACTACAAGCAGAAAGCCGGGGAGGAAACTACTTCCGTGGATACGCCAGGACAAATTCAAAAGGCGAGTACCGTTTTGATATCTATCCAAACCAGACGACGTCGATTGAGGTGATCGACAACCGATGGGGAGCGGATGCTCAAAGTGTTACGGTCGCCCCAGGGCAGCCGAAGGCAGATGTGAACCTATCACTTCTGCAAGGTGCGACGTTGCGTGGGACTATTTCTGCAGAAGGTGGTGGCAACGTTGATTCGGGAACTCACGTCACGATCATCAGCAGTGGAAATGTTGTCCGCTGGGAGTACGTCCGCCCAGACGGAACCTATAGAGCACGACTTGGTCCCGGCACGTACAGGGTGAGCCTTCCCGGAGGTCAAAAGA
>JBGCDN010000663.1:0-4730 GCA_045105495.1 Planctomycetaceae bacterium | reverse complement strand
CGCCCGCCTCTTTCACAGCCGAGTTCTCTGCGATCGTGACATTGACGAAATTGACATCGGCGGTCGAGTACGTGAAGACACCACCGCCAACGCTATCGCCCAGATGAACGGAGTTGTTGGAAATCGTCGTGTAGCTGACATTCGCGGCCACATCGTTAGCAAGGTAGACGCCGCCGCCCTGGATGCTGGCCGTGTTGTGAGAAACCTCTGAACGCTCCACAGTCAGGGTTCCGGCGTCGGCATAGATGCCTCCGCCGTAGGTAAATTGCTGAGCACCGTCGAAGCGATTGCCGGTGATTACTGTGCGGTTAATTCGAGTATCACCAGAACTCCGAATTCCAGCACCGTTGTCGGTCGACGTGTTGTTTCGGATAACGCTTCCAGTCAGTTCCAGCACCCCGTTTGTGCTGTTGACAATCCCGTGCGTGCTGTTCGCTTCGACAATGGAATCGGTGAGAACCAGGCTTCCATCTTCAATGTGAATCGCACCATCATTACCGCCGGCACCCGTGAATCGCATGTTCTGAACTTCGACGCTGGCTGAGTTCGAAACACGCAGCAGCGTATCGGTTCCGTCACCAATCAAGGCTAAGAGCGAACCTTCGGAACCTGAGGGAACTTCGATGGTCACATCGTCTGTAATTTCCAGCGTCGCATCGCCGAACCAGGCAGCCGAGACTTCGATCGTGGCTGAGCCACTCGCCCGCACAGAATCTTCGACAAGAGTTTGCGAGAACCGAATTGTGTCAGGTCCGCTCAGTGTGTTGCTCAGCAGAATCGCCTCGCGAAATGTCAGATCACCATTGTTGTAGTCGCCGTTAACTTCATCTGAGAGACGACTGACGACCAACACAGTGCCAACAGCGGGTAGCCTGGTTTCGACGGCACCAATGTCCGGTCCCGCCCCTTTGTTCTTTGTCCGAAATCGCTGGTCCTTCGTGGCGCCAGTGCCTCCGTTGTCTATGGCAGGACTTCCAGGCAAGAGCTCGTGGATCGGCATGGAGCTATTGCTGATCTGCAAAGGAACCAGCATTGGTTCTGCGTTCAACTGGTCAGTGCTCACCGCCGGGAAGCCGGGGGCTTCACCGATCAGGTTGTAGCCAAGGGAAACCACGGAACCATTGGCGTGAGTGGTAATGTCATCCACACCTGACGACGAAAGGTCGGTGTTATCCGCCACAATGGTGTTCTTGAACGTCGTCTGTCCACCGGCGTCTGTGTAGACGCCCGCAGTCGCACTTGCCAGATTGCTACGCCCATCCGTGATTGTACTGTTCGAGAACCGAGCGGTTCCGGAATTGAAGACGTTGCCTCCGTTCTCAGTACTGTTGCCGCTCACAAGGTTGTCAGACAGTGTCACGTTGACCGCAACAAGGTCACCCGTGTTAAAGATGCCGGCCCCACGATTTGCGATGCTGTCTGAAATCGTGGTCCGGACAATTGTCAGATCGCCGCTGTTGTAGATGCCGCCACCGTCGGCAGGAACGGTCGGATCGTCCGAATCGATGTGGGCGATGTTCCAGTTGCCTTTGATGTGCATGTCTTTGACGGAGAGGGTTCCTTCATTCAGGATACCCGCACCCCCGGCACCACTGTTCGCGCTTCCGTGGTAACCATTTGCAATTGTGAGTCCGCGAATCTCAGCATCAACACCAGGCTCAACCCGAAAACCGCGAGTCGATGGCTGGATCGTCAGCTGATCAGCTCCCAGGCCAACAATGGTGACATCACTGCCAATAACGAGCTCTCGCGCGCTGTGAATGACGGCTCCGCTAAGCGAGTCATCAAACGTAATCTCATCCGCCCCGGGCCTCAGCGCCGCGATCGCCAGCGCGTCATCCAGTCCGAGTTCGTTCAACCCGTAGTATCCGTCAGATCTGCCTTCGTCGACGTTCACAACAAGCGGTCCGTCAGGCACGCTCTGCGTAACGAACTCAACTGCTCCAATGTCAGGAGAGCCTTCACTACCGCGTTTCTGGTCGAACTGGTCGACCAGCAGACTGGTGGACTTCCCGGCGTCAATCACGGGGCTCGCGGGCAGTGGGCGATGAACGGGAAGCGAAGCCCCAGCGTCGCTGAGTCGACCAAGTTCTGCGCTAAGCGGCGAAGCTTCTGTACCGACGATATCGCCATTCACACCATCCGTGAATCCAACGGCACCGACACCAATGAAGTTGTTCCCGCCACTAATTTGCCGGTCCGAATAGCTGACGAACAGCTCCGGGGCTGTCGGCGCGGAGTTGTCAGCCATGATCGAATTCGTGACGGTCACGAATGTTTCCCAGTTCCGAATAGCCCCGCCTCGCAGCGTCGCCAGGTTCTCGGTGAGCGTGGAATTTGTGATCGAAGCCGTACCTTTGTGTCCGTAGAAGCCGCCACCTTGATTCGCGCGGTTGTTCGATACGGTCGAGTTCACAATCGTCACGTCGCCGCGGAAGTAAACACCACCACCCGCATTGCCAGCCGTGTTGTTGTGAACCGTGCTGCCGTCCATGAAGAACGTTGAACCAGTTTGGTTCATCACGCCACCACCATGCTGACTGCCGCTAGCTTCGTTCTCTGTGACAACGGAATCAATCAGCCGGAGGTTGCCAAGGTTCTCGATCCCTCCACCATTCGCTTCGGAAACAAGTCCGTCGCGAATCGTAATTCCCTGCAGCGTGACGTCCGTGTTAGCTGGAACCTGCACCACACGATGCGAGCTGTCGCCGCTGAGAGAAATCACGTCAGCACCTGGCCCGATGATGCTGACGTCGTGATCAAGAACCAGCGTGCTGCTTAGCGTGATGGTCCCAAACCCATCATCACTATCCAATACCTCGGAGACCAATGAGTCTGCGAAGCCAACCGAATCGGGCCCGGGAAGCTCTTCCGCCCACAGTAAGGCTTCACGGAGTGAGAGTTCCCCCGGACCGTAGAACCCATCAACAACATCACTCAGCGTATCGACTCGCAAAGTCGCCGGTGGCTGGGACTCGAACGCTCCAATGTCAGAAGCGGGGCCATGTAGTCGCACTTCGCCCCGTTGATCGGTTTCGAGGCTGTCGAATGTCCCTGCGGGAACCGCGTTATAGGCAGGGCTTGAGGGAAGCAACCCGTAAGTTTCTGTTGTCCCGCCGAAATCGCCCAGTGGCCCAAGCCCGGTAGTTTCTTCGTTCAGGATATCCGTACTGTCTGCATCCAGTCTCCCGCTCGCGATGGTGCCAATCAGATTGTGGCCAAGACTCGCAGCTAGCCCGTTCGTCCAAATATTCGGATGCGAACCCGTTCCGGCCGTGTTACCAGCGATGATGCTGCCACCGATTTCGACACCGGTTGCCGTCGTAAGAAACAAGGCTCCACCGTTCTCTGTTGCGTGGTTCTCGGTAATCGTCGTGTGAACCAAAGACAGCGGTCGGTTGTGGTTATAGATCGCTGCACCACGCTGCGTTTCGTTGCCTGAGAACGTTGTGTTCTGAATCTCAGTCGCACCATTGCCCCACGAGAATATCGCACCGCCTGCGGGGATCGGACCGGCTGAGCCTGGAGATGGGGCCATATTGGCGGTGAACGTACTTCGCTTGATCGAGACATCTCCACCGTCAATGAAGATCGCGGCTCCGCCCGCGAACGGTTGATCTGAGTACTCCGCACTTGCTCCCTGTACGAGGTTATCTTCCAACGTTGCCCCGCTGATCGAAAGCTCGGCATTCTCATTGTAGATCGCACCGCCACGCCAACCGAAGTGGTCTCTCAGAACAGAGTCGACAATTGTTAGCGACGGAGCGTCACTAAACTGACTCGGACGCGTAATCGACGCAATAGTCGCGGACCTTGCAGAACGGACGACATCAGAGTTCAGAATTCCGCCACCAGTCTGCCACTCGTTGTTCGTGTTCGATTCAATGCGGGAATTGACGACGCTCGCCTCACCGGCGTTGTAGACTCCCCCACCACCATAGTACGCTGCGTTCGAGAAGACGGAAGAGTTCCGTACAACCATCGTCCCTTCGTTTAGAATTCCGGCGGCAATGCCCTGTGAGATGTTGCGTTTTATGTAAACTCGCTGCGTCGGGTCAGGAACGTTCGTCACGGGATTTAGAACCGCATCAAATCGTTCGGGATCAATCCCAATCGCCTCGAGCTCTGCAGTCTGGAACCGCAACTCGCCGACCTCAGTGGATTCCAATTCCAGGTTCGCGCCCGCCGCGTTGTAGATACCTGCGCCGCCTCCGATCGCCTGGCCGTTGTTGACGTCACCCCAGATCTGGTTCCCCGCGACCGCAGAATCTCGAATCACGAGTCGACCGGTGTTGAAGATGCCCGCACCGAAGGGCTCGTCTTGCATCGCATTGAGATCAATGGAACCGTCCTGCTGCAGACTGCCGCCTTCAACGATCAGACCCGAAAGCTCCACATCCGCATCGGGTGACACATAGAAAATTCGATGATGAATCGGTGGCTCTGGCTGTTCCGAGTTCCCGTCCAGGAAGTCCTGATATCCCGGAGAGTCCAGATAGTCGTTGTAGTTAAAGCGACTGACTCGCACCGCACCGATGTCGGACGCATCAATAATCGTGTTGCCGGCAATCACCAGCTCGCCCTTGACCTTGATCCTGTCGTAGCTCAAACCGCTATCGAAATTGATCGTGTCCGGACTGGCCGGATCTGCATTCGCCAGAGCAATCGCTTCGCGAAGTGTGGTCTCGTCATCCTCCGCCGTCACGTCGTGAGCGACATTCACCGTGATT
>JBGCDN010000662.1:0-3281 GCA_045105495.1 Planctomycetaceae bacterium | reverse complement strand
AATGATTGACAACTCGTCCCCCAAACTTCAGCGGTGCGCGGAAGCGGATTTCTTCAAAGGTGCAGTCGGCATCAACAATGCGAATATCGGTTGGTCGAGACATGGTTCGCTCACTCGAGGTTTTGGGGAACGGCATTGTAGACTCGCTGCGGTTGAAACAGCACCGTTGAGAGAAACAGCTGTTACCGCAGTCTTCGCTGCACACTTTGGCTATTCCACTGAACGAACTCGGCCCCTCGCGTCGATGGCAAACCGTGTTCCTGCATCCCTAATGCCCATGTAGCCTGCGTACTTCAGGCTTTCTTCATCAGCACTCATTGTATCGGCCCACGAGCTGATCTGACTTCCCGCAGCCGTGAAGACAACTACCCTTGTTCGGCGTTCCATGGTGATCGCCGAAGCTGGATTCCCAGAGATCCACTGCATCTTGTTGTGCGGGTCATCAACGATTCTTGTTGAGTGCCCGTACCGAAATTCGAACCGCGTCGAATCGTAGTCTTCGCCGTTCGGTTGGAACCCGATATAGGTGCCGAGCATCGGTGTGAACAGGCCCACGGTGCAGAATACAATCGGCCAAATGAGAAGTAGGGCACTCGCAAGAATGAACCACCAAGGTGGTCGATTTCGAATTGGTAGCTTTTCTTTCATTTCTCACTTGTACAACTGACATCAAGCCACAACTTATTGGTACGACACAGCGAAGGTTCCGGCTAAACTTCTGACAGACTAGCGAGCTTAGGTCAGACTTAAGGAATGGCCGAAGAGATCAAAGGACGTGAAAGCAAACACACTCGTACTTTGCCCGCTAACCAGATCGCTCAGCAGAGAACAATAGCATGACATGGGATGAACTCATCGCGGAAGTCCGCGAACAGGAAGCGAAAATCGAGCTCGGTGGTGGCGAGAAGAACATCGCCAAACAACACGCCAAGAATCGACTGACCGCGCGCGAGCGGATTGGGAAGCTGATTGACGATGGGCCAGAACTGTTCGAAGTCAATAAGTGGGCCGCCGTCGGCATGTACGAAGAATGGGGTGGGTGCCCCGGCGCGAGTGTCGTTTGCGGTATCGGAACCGTCTGCGGTCGCAAGGTGATGATTATCGCCAACGACGCGACCATCAAAGCGGGTGCGTTTTTCCCCGCAACCTCGAAGAAGGTTCTCCGCGCGCAGCGAATGGCGATGTTCAATCGGTTGCCTTTGATTTACCTCGTGGATTCAGCCGGTGTGTTCCTGCCATTGCAGGACGAGATCTTTCCGGACGAAGACGACTTCGGTCGCATCTTCCGAAACAACTCTGTCATCTCCGCGATGGGCGTGCCGCAGCTTGCGGCCATCATGGGCAACTGCGTCGCGGGTGGTGGTTACCTACCGGTTCTTTGCGACAAGCTTGTGATGACAGAAGGTTCTGGTCTGTACCTTGCCGGCCCAGCGCTCGTGAAGAGCGCCATTGGTCAGGATGTCGACAGCGAAGAACTCGGCGGCGCTCAGATGCATGCCGAGATTAGTGGCACCATCGACTTCAAAGAAGCCAACGACAACGACTGCATTCTTCGCCTTCGCGCGTTGGTCGATACGATGCCGAATGATCCAGCCGATTCGAAGTTTGTGAAATCCGAATCGACCGAACCAGAAACATCGCCAGATGAAATTACCAACATCGTCCCTCTGGACGCACAAGGGCAATTTGAAGTTCGTGATGTCATCAAAGCCGTAGTCGACGGTGAGAGCTTTCAGGAATACAAGTCCGACTACGGCAAGACCATCATTTGCGGTTACGCGCGTATCGGCGGTCACAGTGTTGGCGTGATTGCGAACCAGCATCATCACGAAATGACCAAACGCGAAGGGATGCAGTTTGGCGGAGTGATTTATCACGACGGAGCCGACAAGGCAGCTCGGTTCATCATGGATTGTAATCAGACATGGACCCCGCTGGTGTTCCTGCAAGACGTGATGGGTTTCATGGTGGGTCGCGACAGCGAGCAAGCCGGCATTATTCGCGCTGGTGCGAAGCTGGTGAATGCGATCTCAAACAGTCGTGTTCCGAAGCTGACCGTCATCACTGGCGGAAGTTACGGCGCCGGTAACTACGCGATGTGCGGGAAGGCATTCGATCCACGCTTCATTCTCGCATGGCCGAACGCTCGGTACGCCGTGATGGGTGGAAAGCAGGCCGCTTCAACGGTTCTCGGTATCACCATCAGCGCGATGAAGCGGGCGGGGCAGGTACCAGATGCGGAAGAGCTGGAAGCACTCCGTGACAAGGTGACGTCGGCTTACGAAGAATCAACCGACATTCGTT
The DNA here is from genome assembly GCA_045105495.1 of Planctomycetaceae bacterium. Taxonomy (GTDB): domain Bacteria; phylum Planctomycetota; class Planctomycetia; order Planctomycetales; family Planctomycetaceae; genus CAYNWT01. Next base: position 977 of record JBGCDN010000662.1, on the reverse strand, counting down.
ACGGGGCGGCTCGGGGTTGGGTCGATGGCATTATCGAACCAAGTCAGACTCGTGACGCCTTAATCCAGTGTCTGGAAATCGTGACTCGCCACGCTGAAGACGAGCCGTTCCGAACGGGTGTTTTGCAGGTTTGACGGCGTTGGATGACGACCAATTCGATGTTTGAACGAAAAGCTCAGTCAGATCGCGCGCGAGAGTCGTAAGATTTGGGAGCGGTTTCTCAAACCTGCCCGCACCCGGATTGTGACAACGACAGAGCCTCGATGACCAACGATCGCACACCCGATACCGACGACTACCAGGAAACCACCAACGACGAGGTCATTGGGCTGGCACTGAAGTGGTCTGTCCTCGCCGTTATCGTTTTTGGAAGCATCGCTGCAGGCGCGGCTTGGTACTTCACTCGCCCGGAAGAAGTGGTCGAGGTTCTTCCCAACGCACCGGTTCCAACCGGCACGCGAGAACAACAGGATATTGTTCTTCCTGACATTCCGTTCAAAGACATCACACAGGAAGCCGGCATTACCTTCGTTCAGGAAAACGGCGCGGGTTTGATGCGGCAGATGAAAGACGGAACCACGCAAGCGTCCAAATTCCTGCCAGAAACGATGTGCGGTGGCGGTGGGTTCTTCGACTTCGACAACGACGGCGATCAGGACATCCTGTTCGTGAACGCGAAGCGATGGGATTGGGATACCGAAAACGCAACGAAGTCAACATGTGCCCTCTATGCGAATGATGGTTCGGGCAACTTTACTGACGTGACGGCTGGTTCGGGCCTCGACATTTCCCTCTACGGAATGGGCGTGGCTTTCGGCGACTACGATGGTGACGGCCTGGTCGATGTGTTCCTCTCTGCCGTCGGATCGAACCGATTGCTTAAGAACAAAGGCGACGGCAAGTTTGAAGACGTTACCGAATCGACTGGCGTTGCGGGTGATGGTGATCGTTGGAGTTCCAGCTGTGGCTTTTGCGAT
>JBGCDN010000661.1:0-5253 GCA_045105495.1 Planctomycetaceae bacterium | reverse complement strand
TCCGAAAGCGGGACAGGCTGCGGCCCAACCCGCTCAACAACCACAGCAGGGTCGATCTCGATCTGGTCGCCGTGGTGGCAGACGACGCGGTGGAGCACCGCTTCAGGTTTTGGAGTTTACCGTCTTCTGTTTCGACCGAAGCACTGGCAAGGAGCTATGGAAGAAAGTTGCTGTCGAAGCCAAGCCTCACCAGGCGACACACTCCACCAACAACTTCGCATCCGCATCTCCCTGCACCGACGGCAAGCACGTCTACGCTCACTTCGGATCACGAGGCCTGTTCTGCTACACGGTTGATGGCGAGTTCGTTTGGAAACGCGATGACCTGGGACGCATGGAGACTCGGAATAGTTTTGGTGAAGGCAGTTCTCCCGTCCTATCCGGCGACAGAATCATTGTGCCGTGGGATCACGAAGGTCAGTCGGCTCTCTATTCGCTCGACAAGACAACGGGAAAAACCGTTTGGAGAACAGAGCGCGACGAACCGACCAACTGGTCGACACCGCTGGTCGTTAAAGTTAACGGTGCCCAGCAGATCGTAATGAATGGGCAGAACAAAGCTCGCTCATACGATTTCGAAACCGGTAAAGAACTGTGGAGTTGCGGCGGACAAACTCAACGTCCTTGTGCGTCGGCCGTGACTGTTGATGGACTTGTGATTGTTGGCAGCGGATACCGCGGCTCATTCATGGCTGCGTTTCGACCCACTGGCAAAGGCGACATTGAAGGAACAGAGAACGTCGTTTGGACGATCAACCGAGACACACCTGATGTTGCCTCGCCACTTCTGTCTGGTAATCGGCTGTACTTCTACAAAGCGAAGACCGGCATTCTTACGTGCGTCAACGCGACGACAGGCAAGCCCTTCTACACATCGAAACGCGTCCCTGGTGTGAACTCAACCTACGCATCGCCAGTGGCCGCTGGTGGATATGTCTTCCTGACAGCTCGTGGCGGCAACGTCGTGGTCATCAAAGACGCAGAGGAATTCGAAGTCGTCAGTTCAAACACGCTCGGCGAAACTCTGGACGCGACACCCGCTCCCGTAGGAAACGAACTCTTCATACGTGGTTCAGAGCACCTGTTCTGCATCGCGAAATAGAAAAGCCGTCGCGACGTTTCAAATGAAAATCGCCATGCTCTCGGAGACGGGAGCATGGCGATTTTGTTTTACAGGCGTAGGATCCGCACAAGCATCTGGTTGACAGAGGTCAGACTTTCAAGCCTGATCTTGGTTCCGACTTGCATCATCTCTCGCTCAAACGATCATGAGTCCAGAACACAGTGACTCGAATCGTTTCGGCGGGATCCAACAATGCGGCAACTCTTGTGTCTCTCTCTTGCTCTTATCACGCTGTCTGTAGCTACGGCTTCGGGCCAGGACAACGCTGATTGGTTCCGTCAAACGGCGATATCGCCCGATGGCAAGACGATTTTGTTCACGTACAAGGGCGATATTTACGCCATTGGCTCCGAAGGCGGACACGCTCGAGCTCTGACCATCCATAGTGCATGGGAAGGACATCCGGTCTGGTCTCATGATGGCAAGCACGTGGCGTTTGCATCTGACCGACATGGCAACCTCGACGTCTTTGTCATGCCGTCGAGTGGTGGAAAAGCAACTCGACTAACTCACCACAGCGCTCATGACATCCCGTCAGACTTCTCGACAGATCACGCTGGCTTGCTGTTCAAGTCTGCTAGAACTGACACCGCACAAACCAGTCTGTTCCCAACCGGTCGCCTGCCGGAACTCTACGAAGTGAAGATGGCCGGCGGCACTCCGCGAATGATCTCAACAATCCCCGCGTCCGAAGCACGCTATAGCTCTGACGGGAAACAGATCGTCTATCGCGATGAGAAGTCGTACGAAATCGAGTTTAGAAAGCATGATGTCTCAGCGTTCGCTCGCGACATCTGGCTACACGACGTCGACTCTGGCAAGCACACGCAACTCACCGACTTCGCAGGCGGCGATCACAACCCGGTCTTCCATGGAGATCAGATCTACTATCTCTCAGAAGACGGAACCAACAGCTTCAATGTGTGGCAGATGGATCGTCAGGGCGGAAACAAGAAGCAAGTTTCGAAGTTCAAAACTCATCCGGTTCGAAGTCTCTCGGTCTCCTCTGACGGCCTATTGACTTATTGCTGGCATGGAAGCATCTACACGCAAAAATCGGATGGCGAACCAAAACGAGTTGAGGTCAGCTTCCATACCGACACTCAGACCAACGACTACATCACAAAGCAGCTAACCAGTGTCAGCGAGTTTGCAATCTCGCCGAACGGCAAAGAAGTTGCGATCGTATCGCGCGGTGAGATCTTCGTCACAAGTCGAGACTTTAAGACCACCACGCGCATCACCAATACGCCCCAGCAGGAACGCAGCGTTTCGTTTCATAAGGACGGACGTACGCTGCTGTATGCCGGTGAGAGGGATGGCAAGTGGAAGCTGTACGAGACGACTATCGCTGACGAACGCGAAAAGTATTTCTTTGCAGCAACCAAGCTCGACGAGAAAGAAATCTATGCTGCTGAAACTGAGAGTTTCCAACCCGTTTACTCTCCCGATGGTAACAAGATTGCATTCCTTTCAGGCCGCGACGAAATTCAAATCCTGAACCGCAAGACCGGCGACACCAACGTCGCTCTCGGCAAACAGCACAACTACTCCTACAGCGATGGCGACATCACCTTCGCGTGGTCCGCTGATAGCAAATGGCTGATCTCAGACTACGCTCCGCGAGGCCGCCTGTTTGTTCCAAATATTGGCGTGTTCCCTGCAGATGGATCTGCACAGCCGGTCGATATCAGCCACTCCGGCTACACCGACGAACGACCTATCTGGTCGCGAGGCGGAAACGTGGTGCTTTGGAACAGTGCCCGCTACGGCCAACGGGACCACGGGAGTTGGGGGCGTGAATATGATGTTATGGCCACGTTCTTGAATCAGGACGCGTTCGACAAATTTTCGCTTAGCAAGGAAGAGTACGAACTGGCGAAGGAACTGAAGGAAGAGAACGGCAAGGCAGAGAAGAAAGAAGACTCCAAAGAAGCAGCGGTGGCTGACATCGAGATTGATTGGGAGAACATCGACGATCGAACCATCCGGTTGACCAGCAACTCGGCCGACATCGCTCAGATGTATCTGACAAAAGACACGTCGAAGTTGTACTACCTCAAGAACGACAACAGCCGTAGCGAGTTCTGGGTGAAGGACTTTCGTGAGGATGATACGAAGCTCATCAAGAAGCTGAGTGATGGAGCCAGCTTTGAATTCTCTGCGGATGAGAAAAGTGTGTTCTTTCTCTCTGGCGGCTCGCTGAGCTACGCCAAAGTCGATTCATTGGATAGTTCCAAGTCAATTGCGTTTGATGCGACGATGCAACTGAAACCGGCAGCCGAACGGGCTTACATGTTCGGGCACGGTTGGCGGCAGATTAAGGACAAGTTCTACAAACGCGATTTCCACGGCATTGACTGGGACGCGATGAAAGTGGCTTACGAAGCGAAGTTGCCGTCGATCGGACACAACCGCGATCTCGCTGATCTCATGGCCGAGCTGACCGGCGAACTAAACGCGTCGCACATCGGCGTGTCGTTCCGTCCTCGGCCAGATAAAGGTTCAGATCGAACTGCGTCTCTTGGTGTCTTGTTTGAGATGAGCACTACGGATGGTCCGCTGACCATCGTTGAGGTTCTGGACAAGAGCCCGCTTAGCAAGGCCAAGAGTTCGATTGAGGCTGGGATGAAGCTGGCTGCGGTCGATGGCGTTAAGCTCGATGGAACTACCAACCTGGCAAGTCTTCTCAATCACAAAGCGGGCAAACGAGTCCGCCTTTCTGTTCTTCGCGAAGATGGAACTCGGTTCGACGAAGTCACCATGGCGATCTCGACCGGCGCGGAGTCGCAGCTCATGTACGAACGATGGGTCAAGAACCGCAGAGCACTTGTTGAGAAGCTCTCCGGCGGTCGACTTGGTTACGTTCACGTACGCGGCATGAATGATGCCAGTTTCCGAGTTGTCTATTCAGAGATTTTGGGACGCAACTTCGACAAAGAAGCCATTGTTGTCGATACTCGATGGAATGGCGGCGGCTGGTTGCACAACGACCTCGCGAAGCTGCTGTCCGGTAAGGAATACGTCACCATGCATGTCCGGGGTCGCAAGTATCACGGCGATTCGTTGGACCAGTGGAACAAACCGTCGATTTTGGTGATGGGCGAGGGCAATTACAGCGACGCCCATGCGTTTCCCTACACTTACGACGTCTTGGGGATCGGCGAGATGGTCGGCATGCCAGTTCCGGGCACCATGACGGCTGTGTGGTGGGAAACATCGCTGTCTGGCGACATGCGAGTCGGCGTGCCTCAGGTCGGCATGCAAAACATGAAGGGCGAGTACCTGGAAAACAACCAGACGGAACCGGATCACCAGGTAAAGAACGATCCACAATCGACAGCTGACGGCGAAGACAAGCAAATCGCAAAAGCGGTCGAAGTCATGCTGAAGACTTTGGATCAAAAGAAGAACGCGAAGTAGAATGGCTGTCCTAGACTACCGCCCCGTCTCACCATGACTTTTCTTCTGCCGCGTTGCGGGAACGCCATATGAGAAGTCCGATTGAGAGATAGCGAATTCCGTAACCGGGCAACGACGTTACGCGTTGGTTTCAGATTTCGCCAGATTCGCCGCCCCGCTTCACGCAATCGTCTAGCCGGCTTGGTCAATACTGTCCGGCAAATCAACGAGACGGGCTTTGGCACAAAGCGGATAGTCGGCAAGAACGCCATGTAAAGCTGACCGAAGCTTAGTATGCGACGAGCCGTAGATGTACAGCGCTGTCTCGGTTGGCCCTTGCCAATAACTTTGGTACTCCCCGAATCCCTCAATTAACTCATCTATTGTTGAGATTAGATCATTCACATCGCACTTGGAGTAGACGTCATCGGGCAAGTCAGTCCCGTTGAGATAGATTGCCAATCCGACAGTTGTGCCAAATGGTACTGAATGTCTCTTTTCGTTCTGGTCGGTATATGAAAGGAACGACCCTTTGGGAGCGCCGGCAGCGGTAAGCGTCTCAGTGATCAGTGCAACGGCTGTATCGAGCCGGTGAATATCAATGTCGACGCAGCAATATTCAATTTCGTTGCCACTAGGCAGGAGTGACGAGCCACCGCCAACGACATCGTAATAGGCTTTTCCATCGAGGGCGTCGATGAGTGCATCCTCATATCGCTCACCACGGT
>JBGCDN010000660.1:0-5251 GCA_045105495.1 Planctomycetaceae bacterium | reverse complement strand
GATTTTTGAATCGTAATCCTGTGGCAAATGGCTCGTCGCCGGACAGAACTTATTGGCCTGAAAAACAATCAGAGAGCCCTTGGCCTCCTGCCGCGCCTGCAGGTCGTCCATCCCTTCCTGAACCGCGCCGATGAAGCAGTAGACGAACAACGCGACGGCCGAACCGGCAACGGTCAACAGCGTGCGAGACCGATGACGCCAGAGCGTTTTGAACACGTAGGGAAGAAACTTCATGACGCTGCTCCAACGACTTCGGTCTGATCGACCAGCTTGCCAGTCACCAGCTTGAAACGCCGGTCCGCAACCAAAGCTGCTTCTGCATCGTGAGTCACCATCAGCAGTGTGACATCCAACTGCCGATTCAATCGCTTCAGTAAGTCCAGAATTTGGTCAGACGTTGTTGGATCCAGGTCGCCGGTCGGTTCGTCCGCCACAACAACGCGAGGATGCGTCACAATCGCGCGTGCGATTCCAACGCGTTGTTCCTGCCCACCAGAGAGTTGCCGTGGGTAATGGTCGATTCGATCCAGCAGGTCGACGGCTTCCAACGCGATGCGAATCCGCTTGTTGCGTTCAGCTCGTGACATTGGCAGCAGCAACAGCGGCAATTCAATGTTCTCGTAGGCAGTAAGAACCGGAACCAGGTTGTGGGTCTGAAAGATGTAACCCATGTTTGCGGCTCGCCACTTTGCCAGCTTCGACCGCGACAGCTGTGTGATATCGACGCCATCAATCACAATCGAACCGCCGTCGGGTGCATCGATACCAGCGACCAGATTCAGCAGAGTCGACTTACCGGTTCCGCTAGCGCCCATCAATGAAATGAACTCACCCTGTTCGATGGATAGCGTCACTGCATCCAACGGCGTGATGGTTTCATCACCCTTCGTGTAGCGACGGGTCACGTTGTTGATTTCGATGAGAGCCATATTTCCAACTCGATTGAACCTGTTAGTTGCTCGAAACAGGTGGTTCTTCACTGGTGATTCGAATTCGATCACCAGGCTTCAATTGATCGCGACCGCCAACAATCAAACGGCTGGCGACAGTTAACCCGCTGATCACCTCGACCATGCTGTTTGATTTCCGATCACCAACCTCAATGGTCGCCTTCACTGCCGCACCAGCCGACTGGTCCGCCACCCAAATCGACGCACCAGCGTCGTTTCTCATGACAAGCGAGTCAGGAACGTACATCTTCAATTCAGAAGTCATCTCGTTGTGCTGATGCGTGTTCTTCGGTTCTCGAAACGTCACATCGACCAGCATCTCCGGACGAAACAACTTTGGCGGATTAGAAATACCAACCTTCACTTGCAGTGTGTTCTTCTGAATGTCTGCTTCAGAACTAATGAACAAGACCTCGCCCACAACTTCATCAGGCGAAGACGCATTCTTAATCAGAACCGGTTGCTTCAGGCTTACCTTGGGAAGGTCTTCAAATCGAACATCAACTCGCACTTGCAGCATCGACGGCTGGTACATGGTCACGATTGTGCTGCCATCATGGCCGGCCATCTGCGACATACCGCCACCAATTCGCGAACCCGGATGCCCCAACAAGTGATACACCCGACCATCCACCGGCGCGCGGATTGTCATGCGGTCTAGCTGGAGTTGAGCTTCGGCCACAGCGACTTCGGCCTGCTTCCTTCGAGCCACACATTGCTGAACACGGGCAAGTGCTGAATCGCGTGCGTTCTTTTCGTCAGCCAGTAGCTTCAACTGCGTCTCTAGAGCATCTCGTCGCTCGGTAAGCGCTTGTCGTTCTTTGACAAGTGTTTGCTTACGACTTTGCAGCTCACTGACTTTCGCCTTGGCTGCTGCAGCCTTGTTCTTTGCGATATCAATCTTTGTCCCGGCAATGACCCCGCGAGCCGACAGCTTACCCTGATAGTCGGTCTCCAGAGCCGCATAGTCCGCTTCAGCGCTGGTAATCTGATACGGAAGGTTCTGCAGTTCAGTCTCAATCTTTGCCAGCGCCGCGCTCGCATCGGCGAGTGGTGCCTGCAGATGGACAGGCTGTTCTAATCGCGTCGTCGTGGCTGTGACCTCGGCCTTAGCCTCGGCAAGTTCCGCTTCCCGCAGAGACAAATCTGCCATCGCGCGGCCGTGCATCAGCTTTGCATCGTCTTTCACAAGTTCGGCAATGGGATCGCCCTTCGCCAACTCCTGATCCTCAACCACCAGCAACGTTTCGACAACACCCGGTGCCAACGCGGCGACGCGGACGGGTGTCGGGCGAGGTTCAATCCAACCGGCTGCCTGAAACAAAACCGCGCCTTCCTGACGAATTTCGCTGGTCGTCGAGTACACAGGAATGACCGTCACGGACTTCGGTGGGAACAAGTAGTCTCTTGCTGACCAGCCGACCAACGCCATGAACCCCAGCAGCAACACCACTGGCAAGACATATCGCGTTAGCAGCGATCGTCGTGCTTTGGCCGGTTGAACCGAAGTTCGATCAACCGCCAGCTCTCTGAGGTCAACATTTGACATGCGAGTTTCCCATCAACGCAGCAACAAGCTCTGCGTCGATTTACTTTCGAACAAACATCTTCGAAGCCAGAACCGTAACGTTACCGGCATCGTCCTTCTGAACTTTTCCAGAGATCACAACCGTGTCCAGCTCTTTGACTTTGAACAATTCCTTCGCGCCGGCTGCCAACGGTCGTCCGTTTTCATCGTTGAACTTCACAAGCACCATGCTGGTCGGAAGTTTGTCTGTTTCGCAGCAGTAGTCCCATGGAACCGGGCACTCATCACCCGGAATTTCGTTACATGGCTTCAGCGATCGATCGACCAAACGAAACACAGCCATCCCATCAACCCACGGGTTGTAGTCGCCGCCAATTCGGCCAACGACTACGACGTCGCCTCCATCCGTCGCATCCGCGCGAGCCTTAATAACATCGACAGCAGCTTCCGGTTCGGTTTCGGCAAGAAACGAAGAACCGTCAATGCTGCTGGCTGTGGAGACACTGGTGTCGTTCGTGTCAGATTCCGTGGTCGCAGAATCGCCGCAACCGGCAAAGAGAAGCACAGTGAGTGGAAGAAGGTATTTCATTTTCGTGTCCTTTCGACTTCAGTTCGTTTGTGTCTAAACCGCTTTTAATCCATCAACAACAGGTATCCGTAACGCCTTGATCGCCGGTGGAATTGCGCCAATGACTCCCAGCGACAACCCCACGGCGCATCCGATCAAAATCGCTGTATTGTCGATCCGCAGAGCGAACGCTCCCATGGTAAATCGGACCGCCGCACCGTTTACCAAAACCAATGCGAGTAACGCCGCCAACAGGCTTGCAGCCGATGCCAGCAGCACCCCTTCCTGTACCAAACTCACAATGATCGCGCGGCGGCCGAAACCAACGGTTCGTAACATTGAGAGCTCTGAAATTCGGCCCACGACAGAGCCGTACATCGTGTTCAATCCAGCAAAGACTCCGGCTCCTGAAACAAGCAGAACCACCAACCAGGCCAACCATCGCACAGGTCCATAGTCCTTCTGCAGCTTGGCGTAGTAGGCGGGTTCTTCAATCGCCTGAAGTTCAAGATCAAGCCGCTCTTTGCAGAACAAATCGACGTCCGCAAAAACACCGTCCGCGCCGAGCGTGACGGCGACGATACTCAAGTCCTGCCGCTTCATTGCCTGCTGCAATTCGTCCAACCGACACCAAACTTCCGATTCGAAAGCAGACCCTCCGGCGGAGAAGACTCCCCCGATCTTCCACTGCCGTCCTTCAAATTCGATGCTGGAACCGCTGCCAAGGTCACTGGCCTCAACCCCCAGCTTGGCGGCCACCATCTTGCCAATCAGCACCTCACCAGATTCCGGCCACCTTCCGCTTTCCAACTGAACTTGTCGGCGAACCAGCAGCACAGATCGGGTCACTCCGCGCACAAGGCCCATGGATGGATCGTGATCAGGAACTGACACTTCAGTCCCCAGGTAAAGTTCCGGAGAAACATACTTCTGGTCGTACCGCTGCTGAATCCCTGCAACACTCGCACCAATCAGATCTGCGGTTCGCATCGGAATAGACGAGTATTCCAGGTTCTCACCCATTCCAAGCGAGAAGGCCAGCACAGTTCGGTCATCACCACTCACGTCGAGTGAACTCTCTAGTCCGCGAATAAATCCGATCACGACAAACACCAACACAACAACCGTCGTCAGACCGGCAAACGTAAGAAACGTTCGCAGCGGTCGGCGAAAGAGGTTTCGAATTGCGTACTCCCACGGGAGCGGACGAAAAGACATATCGCGATTCAGAAAAGGAAGATCCGAGCAGCAGCGCACTTGCGATCCACGCGATAGCACCCAAGAGCGCGAACAAGAAGCGGGATCAGTCTGTGGCACAGACGGGGAGTGGCTTCGAAGCGGCCCAGGAAGAGCTGCCGAAGCGCGGACTTCCTAGACCTGAAGGCGCACGTTGAGCCTATGAATCTCGGACTCAACATCGATCGGTGAAACCGGGACCCTATTTGTCGCGGACGCTCTTGGATGCGCCCAACTGGGCTGGCTACCGTCAAACGCAATCATCCAGCTAAGGAATTCCGACTGGAACCCCAGCAAGACCCCCTCCACCAAAACCGCGCCTTTGCACACGCACTGGGATGTGCAGTCTTCACACGGGCCGCCGCTGCCTTTGTGCCCCTTGGCAGTCAACACGTTAGAGTGACAGCAGCAGCACTGTTCCGAACCGGACTGCTTAACGCCACAACACTGACCCGACCAGCACCAGAGTGGGCAGACCAGCAGCATGATGCTGAATAACAAATTGGCGGCGATCCGGAACATGTGGGAATGATACGCATCATCCCCTGCAGTCGGCAACGTGTATCACGCCTTGCTCAGCTCAATCGCCTGTTTGAGCTCAATCCGCAGCCAAACTGTCGTCCAACAGTTTGCCGCTAAGAAGCGCGTATGCCTTCTGCAATTCCTCAAGTGCGTCGGTATGAGCAATGCTGACTTCGACGAACTTCTGCTGCGAATTCAGCAGCGTGAGGTATTCCACCTGCCCGCTATCGTAACCTCGGCGAACCAGTTTCAGAGAACGATCCGCCTTCGGCAGAATGTTTTTCCCATACCGGTCCACTTGGTGCCTTGCATTCGTATACCTACGAAACCCGGTCGCCAGACGTTGTTGCAGACGAAGCCGCACACGAGATAGTTCTGCTCTTGCGGCCGCTACTTCACCTTCCGCCGATAGCATGTTGCCTTGCTTCTTGTCCCACCGCGGCACCT
>JBGCDN010000659.1:0-5790 GCA_045105495.1 Planctomycetaceae bacterium | reverse complement strand
TCCTTTGGGACCGGTAAGCAGCGTTTAAGATAGGACGACTCTAGCGATGACCCTAATCGAGAGGCACCGACAATTCCAACGCGTCTTCTAATTCGTAGTACTGGGGAATTCGCCTTTCCACAATCAGCCCCAATGCGTTGTAAAAGGAGATTGCACTTGAGTTCGAGGTCTTAACGTGGACCGTTATCTTTTCAAAACGTCTTAGCCTCGACCACGCCAGCAATTTTTGCCACACCTCTCGGCCCAAGCCTCTCCGTTGAAAAGCACTGTCCACCGCAATAAACAGTACATGGAGGACGCCTTGAGCAGAGGCGACTGCCAACAAGACACCTAGCAATTCTGTTCCCGGTCCCCTGAGTTCAATCCTGACGAGATCAGGTAGCGATGCCAAAGCGGTGAATCCGTCATGTGAATAACCTTGGCCCATTACGGAGGAAATCAATTGTGACACGGCACGCATGTCTTTCCCGGCTGAGACGAATTGCCACGTCGGCCAAGACTGGCCGTCAATTGGAACTCGGTTCACTTCGGTCATCGGTTAAGAGGTCCGTTTACAAGGATGCGGGCAGACACGGCGCCTAGATTGATGTTGGCTTAGAAGCAGACTGTTGAGATGGGCTTGCTTCACTCTTCGAGCAGCACCGCCTTCTGGTCTGATCCGCATCCAGCAGCGTCGACTGAACATTCAAACGGGGAAACACCGATCTGATCGCGGGCAGGCTTTCCGATTACGGCTGAATGCTGGCAGTTCTTCCCGAGACGTCACTTTGCCGTTCGTCCGGCAGATTTGGCCACCATCCTGCAACTTTCGCAGATAGTGTGCGCAGTTTGTCCGTTCATGTCGCACAGCAGTGTAACAGCGTCTGCTCACACTCATTATCGACAGGGCGACGATCTCGGGAGGTTCATTCGGTCCAATGGTCAGACGCACTGGCGTATGAACGATCGGCTGTGTGGCCAGAAGCTGATCAAGGCAACTTAAATTACAGGAACATGAGATGGGTCAGTTGCAACCCCCGCAGGAATGGGTCACATCTTTCGGCAAGGCGATCCTTGATCCGAGGGTTTCAAACGCTCGAACCAATTGCAATCTTACGCTGGTCATGAACCTCTTTCTTGAGGAGATCAATCCTGCGCTAGGTGCCGCAAAAGGAACGTACCCGGATCACGATGGGACGGACAAGAAGATCATCAGGTGGGGCGCTGAATGGGGCCGATTCAAGGCAAATTTCCACAGAGAGGTCGTTAAGTTCTGGCACGGTCGGCTATGGCTAAACGCACCGGATAGGTGTGACAGGTTTGACCTGCGGTCGAAAAACACTGTTTATCGACCGAATATCTATTGTCGGTTCGAGCTCAACTTCGTCCAGAAGGCGGCTGACGCAGCTCATACAATCAAGATCGTGAGACTTGATCCCAGCGAGCCCTTCTTCCGTTCCAACTCGGGTCTGTGGGATTCGATGGACGTTCGCACTGTGCCTCAAAATCACGGATCGCCCAAGAAGACTCACGTGCACGAGATCGGCCATATCCTCGGACTGGGCCATGTTGGCGCCGAAAGAAGAGAAGCAGACTGCATTGCTCACGTCAGAACTGGTGGGAGTACGAATTCCCAGATCTGTTACGGAGTCAGCAACGAGAACAAGAAGGACATCATGGGATCGGGGTCCGAGTTGCGAACATGGCACGCAAAACCCTGGCAACTGGCTATGCAGAACTTTATGGGGATACGAACAAGGTTTGTTTGGAACGCCAGCACCACGCGTGTATACCCAAAAGTCGTAGCTCATGTGGCACCGCGGACGGCAGTTCCGGGAGCAGGTGCTCGGCGTTAAGGAAGTCGGCGCTACTGCCGCATGATGACTATTAATACGAACGGTACTCGGGAAACCAATTCGCTACGCTGACCCCGGTGGCGGTGGGCCCAGCGTTCCGGTGGCAGGCCACCGAGTCAGAATTTTGATCTGGTTCGTGACTTTGTCCTTCCGCATCTTCATCGGAATCTTTCCTGCTGGACCGGTTACCAGTTTGACACCGAAAGTGCTCTTTCCCCATAAGTCGATGGTGAATGTGTCGAAGCCAAAGTCACTCACTCCATACGTAGGACTGTCGTTAACTATGTAGCCAACAACAACCCAAAAGTGTCCGTTGATATGGCCGTCGCCTTGTTCAATTAGAGCGATGGGTAACTGCATCTGTGCGTCTTGTCGCAATTCTCGCACCACCAGTGACGAACACTCGGCACAGCGAATACCCATTGTCGGATTGGCGTCTACTTGACCGCCCAAAGTTTCCCAGTAATTGTTTGTGGTTCGGCCTGCGAGGTTTCCGGGACGCAGTCGCCCGGTGGGCGTTGCAGCACGCTGGAATGCCAACCTCAGTTGGTCCTGCATGCTCCCCTGTAATGCGTTTTGGTTCGCGGCAGACGTATCTGCATCGTTAACGATGTACTGGTTCCGTTGGGTCAGCAGCTGTTGGACTAAGGTCTTCGCTCGGTTTACCTGTTGGAGGAACTTTTCTTCCCAATTGAGCTGAGTCATCAGCCGATTGAAGAAGGAATCACCGTGGCGTTTGCTGTACTCCTTTGGATGATTCTGAACCCAATTCCGGGCTGTTTGCCGAAGGCTGATGAATGAAAGCGTGGTCCGGAGCCGGCGGTGGTGTTCGAGTGCCGTCAACATCGCTTTGAGCTTGTTCGACCGGGTATGGAAGACGCCTCGTCGGGTAATCGACTCCACTTCGGTCCGCGACATAAGGGCCATTTTAGTTCTCCAGTACAGCAGCAGAAAGAGGATTCGTGCAAGGTGTCTCGGGACAGCAGTCGTGGCTGTCGCCCTCACGCAAAGGTCTTTCTGTGCAATCTGGCCCTAACTAACACCAAACTGATGAGTTTCTGCGAATTTGTGGGAACCGCAACAAGCCCAGCACCGGGACTTTGCGCTCGCCGCTGGCTGCTAACTCTGAGTCGGCACTGAATCAGGCTCCCAAGAAACTGGTCTCGATGTGTTTTGCGGGTTCCTGCTAGTTTTCTCACACTGTAAGAATCTCGGATGCAACGGAATTCATCCATGCTGTCAATTGCCGCTAGTTTGCTTGCTCCAATCATTGTTTTGTCTGCTCCGGACGATGCTGCGACTGAGAAAGTGCAGCCGTCAGAACCTGTGGCATACGAACTGAAGTACAAGTTCAAGAAGGGCGATTCGGTTTTCTACGCCGTGAGCCACTCGACAAACACCACCAGTCAGTTAGCACAGCAAAAGCAGGTGATTACCGAACGCGTTCGGGAACGGAAACACATCGTCGTCACCGAGACGGCTGATGATGGATCATTCGTCCTGCAAACCGTTTTCGATCACGTCGTAATGGAAGCCGATATGGGCTCCAAAAAGGTCCGCTTCGACAGCAAGAAGCCGCCCAAACATGACCCGCCAGGCTTTGGTGCTTTCCGCAAGAAGATTGAGAAGCCACGGTTCCAGGTGCAGATCAAACCCAGCGGAGCACTGATCGCAATTCGCCGACTTGCTGCTGCAGGCTCGAGCAGTGCCGAGAGTGCTGGTAAGAGCGGAGATGGCAGCAGTTTCCTTGTTGTATTCCCAGATAGACCACTGAAAGTCGGCACGACTTGGCGGGAAGATTATTCGGTTAGGCTGCCGATGACTCAGGAAATCGTTCGCAAAATCACCATCATGCGAACGTATCGATTGAACTCTGTGAAGGATGGCGTCGCCCACATCAGCTTTGGCTCGTCGCTGAAAACGCCGGTGAAAGATCCTGCGGTTCTGGCGAAGCTGGTTCAATCAACTCCAAGCGGAACCGTCGAGTTCGATATCGAAGCCGGCCAAATCGTTAAGAGAACCATGAAGGTCGACGAAATGGTTTTGAATCACAGTGGCCCTCAATCAATGCTGAAAACATCCAGCCGCCGCATTGAGAAACGCGTCGCACCTCGCGAAGCAACTGAAGTTTCGAAGGAAGCTGCGACTGCTGAGTAGACGCGGCGATCACAGCCGAGGTGACTCCTGATCTCGAGCTCGGTTCCACATTCTGCAGTGTCTCACGCCTGTTTGACTTCATCGCTGCAAGACCACTTGGCGAGTCCGCCGATGGCGATGTGTATTCTGGCTTCACGTTGGCTTACACGACCGCTGCTGCGACCAACTTTTCTGGCCAGCCCCACATGTAGTGCCTCAAGAGCAGTCTTGGCACAAAATGATGGATCTCTTTGACAGCCTGCCGCTGATTCGTATTCTTCCACCCGTTCGGCACAGCAGCAAAATTTGCCGCTGAACGCCGTTGGACTCTAAGGTCGAAGAGGGAAGGATTCATGCGAGTGCTGCTTTAGGAAGGGCGGCATCGCGACAAGGCATACACAACCCGCTGGCACCGGGTGTGTGGGCTCGCTGACAAAGACTGTTGGTGAGTCCTTATTGCTCGGCAAGAACCTGGAAGACTCTTGCAACTCACAATTCGACCGATACTTCAGTGTTCGAAGGAAGGAACCTCACATGAACACCAAGCCTCTCATCGGTATTAATGGCGATTTTCGACCCGGCAATGGTAGCCACGGGTCACTTAGCTGGTTTAACAGCGGATACTACCAAGCCGTAATTGCTGCTGGCGGTGTACCGATTCTTATTCCGCCCGTCACCGAAGACGACGATCTGAAACAGATTCTCAATGGTCTCGACGGAATCGTACTAAGCGGCTGTGCTCTGGATCTCGACCCGATTCGAATGGGAATGGACCTGCACCCCTCCACCAAGGCAATGCCTCGTCTTCGAGAAGACTTCGATCGCCGATTGGCAACACTGGCCGTCGACATGCGGATTCCAATGCTGGCAATTGGCCTCGGTATGCAAGTTGTGAATGTTGTTTGCGGCGGCACACTGCACCAGCACCTTATTGAAAGCGTGCCTGGTGCGTTGCATCACCATGACGCTGTTGAGAAGAACCTACGTCATGTGCTGGACATCGTCCCTGGAACTCGCGTCGATGCCATTTACGGCCCGGGCGAGATTCGAGTGAACAGCCAACACCACATGAGCCTGAACAAGGTTGCAACACCATTCAAAGTCTCGGCAACGTGCCCGGACGGCGTGGTGGAAGCATACGAATCAATCGACGAATCTTGGTTCTGTCTCGGCGTTCAATGGCATCCGGAAAGCGATACCGCTTCAGCTTTGGATCGCCAGGTCTTTGATCTGTTCCTTGAAGCCTGCCAGACCCCAGAGGAAGAAGCGACCGTTCCGTTCCATCTGGAACGACGCGCAGCGTAACCAGCGAGACTTCCAAGCCTGCTGATGGCAGGTGTTTTGAACATCGCAAAAGAAAAGCCCGGTACTCTCGTGCCGGGCTTCTTCTGTGGATTAAGCGTACTGAATCTTGCGAGGCTTCTGATCAGCAGTCGATTCGCGACGCGTTCTAGCCGAATCAATCAGTCTTGGGGAGACGGCGCTGAGGCACAGGCGAAGTCACAACGGGTGGATGTCGTACCTTCAACGCTAACGACGCCCTTCAGAAAGAAGGCGTTGCTCATGCGATCGGTTATCTCAACTTTAATGTCGAGAGTTTCACCCGGTCGAACCAGTCGCTTGAACTTTGTGTTGTTCAACCGAGTCGCCACAGGCACTTCGCCTTCTTCGACGGGAACCTTTTGCGCAATCAAGACGGCGGCGGCCTGAAAGCACATCTCGCACTGCAAAACTCCAGGCAGTACCGGGAACTCGGGGTAGTGTCCCTGAAACACCGGTAAGTCCGCAGTCACAGTCTTCCGCGCGTGGATGGTTGTGT
>JBGCDN010000658.1:0-6858 GCA_045105495.1 Planctomycetaceae bacterium | reverse complement strand
AACGATGCGGTTCCATCAGGCATCAGCCACTCCTATCACGACTGAGGCAATGCAAAGTGGTCGCTGTCGTAGATCATCGAAATTGGGACCACTACGGCTGAGCTCAGCATGGCGGTATCCAGGTTCGACAGCCAACTCGGTTGGCGCTTGGCTCAGTCGGAGGGCTATCTGCAATGCAACTGGAGCCTTCGAACGGCGCAATCCCGAGAACTGTTGCAACAACCGAGTTCCGGGCATCGCATCTGTGGACTCGTCTCAAAGCCGATCAGACCCACACTACGGATTGGGTTCACATTAACGTGGCCCAATCGCATTTAGACCAGAACTAACTTCAAGAGCTTGCGACATCGCAGCTTCCGGCGACCGCTACTCCGCAGCACCAGACAGCGATGCCTTCATATACTCGCGATTTAGGCGAGCGATGTTGGTGACTGAGATACCAGCCGGACAGGCAGCTTCGCATTCCGACGTGTTGGTGCAGCTACCAAATCCTTCATCGTCCATCTGAGCTACCATGCTGGTGACTCGAGACGCACGTTCCGGGTGGCCTTGTGGAAGAATTGCCAGCTGTGAAACCTTTGCAGAGACGAACAACATCGCCGACGCATTCTTGCAGGCTGCGACGCAGGCACCACAACCGATGCAGGCCGCAGCATCCATTGCCAACGATTGATCTTTTTGAGCAATCGGAATGGCGTTGCCGTCTGGAGCGTTACCTGTATTGACCGAGACGTATCCACCCTTTTGGATAATCCGGTCGAACGCTCCGCGATCGACAACAAGGTCTCGGACCACAGGAAACGCAGTCGCACGCCATGGCTCAATGACGATGGTGTCGCCATTCTTGAACCGACGCATGTGCAGCTGACATGTCGTGGTTTCCTTATCAGGCCCGTGAGCCTGACCGTTAATCATCACGCCACAGGTACCACAAATGCCTTCGCGACAGTCGTGATCGAACGCAATTGGCTCCTCTCCCTGCTCGAACAACTGCTCATTCAGCACGTCCAGCATTTCAAGGAACGACATGTGAGTGGTGATCCCGCTCAGCATGTACTCGCGAAAGTGGCCAACATCGTTCGGGCCGTTTTGTCGCCATATTTTCAGCGTCAGATCGAGTGTTTCGTCGCTCATTATTTGTAGCTCCTCGTCGCCAGCTTCACATCGTTGAATTCAAGTTGTTCCTTGTGCAGTGAAGCATTCTCACCAACACCATTGAACTCCCACGCAGCAACGTAAGCGAAGTCTTCGTCGTTTCGTTTCGCTTCACCTTCGCTGATAAGTCCACTTTGAACTTCAGGGTCTGCACTCGTGTATTGGTGTTCCTCACGGAAGTGACCACCGGCCGATTCTTCACGATTGAGTGCATCGAGAGCAAATAGCTCAGCGAACTCGATGAAGTCAGCCACTTTGCCGGCATGTTCGAGGCTCTGGTTGAAACTCTCACCAGATCCGGGCACATACAGTTCAGACCAGAACTCTTCGCGAAGAGATCCAATCTTACCAGCGGCCGTCTGAAGACCGTCTGCATTGCGAGCCATACCGCAGTACTCCCACATGATCTTACCAAGCTCACGATGGAAGCTGTCGGCAGACCGGCTTCCGCCGACGTTCAACAATTTGTTCACACGACCAGAAGCGTTTTCCAACGCCTCTTTGCAGTTCGGGTGATCTGTCGACATCGGACGCAGGTCAGCAGTCGCAAGGTGATTACCGATCGTATACGGCAGCACGAAATATCCGTCCGCCAAGCCTTGCATGAGAGCACTCGCACCAAGACGGTTCGCTCCGTGGTCGGAGAAGTTGGCCTCTCCCAGCACAAACAAACCGGGCAGGTTGCTTTCCAGGTTATAGTCCACCCACAAGCCACCCATGGTGTAGTGCACTGCGGGGTAAATCCGCATTGGTACCTTGTACGGATCGTCGTCCGTAATCTTGTGGTACATGTGGAACAGGTTGCCGTACTTCTTACGAACAGTGGCTTCGCCGTCACGCTGAATCGCATCGCGGAAGTCGAGGAAGACGGCGTAGCCAGTCTCACCAACACCGTAGCCAGAATCGCATCGTTCCTTAGAGGCTCGCGAAGCAACGTCTCGAGGCACCAGGTTCCCGAATGACGGATATCTACGTTCGAGATAGTAATCTCGATCCTCTTCCGGAATATCTTCCGGCTTGCGAGTCTCGTCGGACTTCTTTGGAACCCAAACACGACCGTCGTTTCGAAGACTCTCACTCATAAGCGTGAGCTTCGACTGGTAGTCACCGCTGGACGGGATACACGTCGGGTGAATCTGTGTGTAACACGGATTCGCCATGAACGCACCGCGTTTGTGAGCGCGCCATGCCGCGGTCACATTGCAGCTCTTGGCGTTCGTCGACAAGTAGAACACGTTTCCGTACCCACCGGTCGCCAACACAACAGCATCGGCTGTATGTGTTTCGAACTGCCCCGTCGTCATGTTCCGAACAATGATTCCGCGAGCGTTCCCATCAACAACGACAATATCCAGCATCTCGCGACGCGTAAACATTTTGACTTTGCCGGCGTTGATCTGCCGTTGCAGTGCCTGGTAGGCACCAAGCAACAGCTGCTGACCGGTTTGCCCGCGACAGTAGAAGGTTCGTGAAACCTGAGCGCCACCGAACGATCGGTTAGCGAGTGTTCCACCATACTCGCGGGCGAAGGGAACGCCCTGAGATACACACTGATCAATAATGTTGTTGCTGACCTGGGCTAACCGATAGACGTTCGCTTCGCGGCTGCGGAAGTCTCCACCTTTGACCGTGTCGTAGAACAAACGCCAAACGCTGTCGCCATCGTTCGGGTAGTTTTTCGCGGCGTTAATTCCGCCCTGAGCGGCAATACTGTGAGCCCGACGTGGGCTGTCCTGCAGGCAGAACGACTTCACGTTGTAGCCAAGTTCGGCCAATGAAGCTGCCGCAGATCCACCAGCCAGTCCGGTTCCGACCACGATGACGGAGAACTTCCGCTTGTTGGCCGGGTTCACCAACTTGACGTTGAAGCGATGCTTGTCCCACTTGTCCTGAATCGGACCATCAGGGACTTTTCCGTCGAGCATTCCAGCTACGTTAATCATGACTGTCTCCCCGCCGCGATGGCGTTGTGGCTCTGGTGAGCTTCTAGTTGTGAGCCCAAAGCACGAAGCTGATAAACCCAAGTGCGATGGCCCAACCGAAGGCGACACTAGCCCAGTGAACGAACGCCTTATATTTCGGGTGTGAGAACCCGAGGGTCATCAACGCGCTTCCGAAGCCGTGGACGAGGTGAACACCAAGAGCGATACAGCCAATGATGTAGACGATCGTCGTCAGTGGGCTTCGCAGAAGTGCTTTGGCTTTCTCAAACTCGTTGCCTTCATACTTCTCGTAGAACTCAGCAGAATGACTGATCTTGAAGGTGAAGTCCGCAAGGTGCAGCAATACGAACCCGAGAACAACCGCACCTGTCGCGAACATGTAACTGCTCGCGCCGCCGCCGGGCAGAATTAGGCCGCTCTGCTTCGTTTCTTTCCCGTCGTAATCCGACTTCCGAGCGTTCTTATTCATGTTGGACGTGCTGATTGCCAGTCCAAGGTGCGTGAAGAACAAAGCAATCAAGCCCATCTCAGCGACAAACAACAACGCTTCGTTGCTATGGAGTGTGTGAGCGTAGGCGTTGTACTTTTCCGCGCTGACATACAGCAACAGGTTCCCGCCGAGGTGGGCTATTAGAAATCCACAGAGCAGCAAGCCAGTTACCGCCATCACCAGTTTTTGCCCTACCGACGACGACAGAGCTCGGATGAGCCATCGTAGCGGCGGAACTTTTTCCATCAGGCGAACTGGGAACGAGAGAGTCCGAACCAGTGAGTCCAACGTCTTCTCCTTTGCCTCTGTGGCCAATCTGATCGTTCGACGTCATAGAACGATGAGAGCAATTCGTGAGTGTCGAGACGAGTAATCGTCCGTCACCAGACTTGAAGTTAGTCACAGGCCGTACAGCAGTCGGAAACTGCAACTGGAACCGCAATGGCGTTTCACAATCAGCGTTGAAACCAGCTTCAGCCGCCGATTATAGGCCAGCGGTACATCACTTCAATCTACGCTGATATCTGCCTCAACCACCGACAGCCCAAACCTATAAAGCTCCAGTCTTACCTATTTCGGTGTCTTCATTCCCTGAGGCACCAAAGTGACACTGGGCACAGCCAATGCAGCCTGAATCGCCGATCAACAGCAACGCACACGCCACGTTCACCGATGAACCGGAACCCCTTTCTCCGCGTTCTCATTTCCGAGACCCGCTACTGGCAACTGGGTAGTTGTGCTTACCAAGTCAGCATCCGGACGCTTTGAACCTGTAAACCAATACGCCAAGCCGACCAGCACACTGACCGAAGCACTGGCGTAAAACATCTGCGCGAAACCGGTCCCACCGAAGTGATCGATGATCGCTCCCAGAACCGGCGCGGACAACGCTCCGCCCAGGTCGAAGAAGCCCAACACCAGCGTTGTCCCCGTTCCTCGATACTCGCGAGGAAACGATTCTGTCCCTAAGGAGACAACTGCCGGAAACAGCAATGCATGCGCGAAGCCCGAACAGAGTGCGGGGAACACAAAGTGCCACGGCAGCGTAACCGAAGGCAAGATACCGAAGCCGACGAAGTGCCCGACGGTTCCGATCAAAATCATTCGATGACGCCCAACCGTCTGACTCCATCGCCGGGTCAAAATACGAACGGCAAACGCGGTCATTGAATAGCACGTCCAGTACAACGCAATCCCACCGAGCCCTCGATGCGTTGAGAACCGAGTCAGAAACACAGACGGGATGATGAAGTACATCCCCATCAGCAAAGCCACAATCACGACGGGGCCAGGCCAGTGACGCAGAATCAGCCGGTGTGGCCCGGGCGTATCAGCCGGCCGCGAATGCACATCGTTGCGAGTGATGATCGTCACCAGAATCAGATAGACGGTCGCCAGACCAGCCACGCAACCAAACGCCACAAGCGACTCTGTCCGACCATCAAACGTCCTACCGACAAGGTCACACAATTGTGAACCGCAGATCATTCCCAGGAACCCACTGCTACCCAGGTTCCCGATCACCTCCGTCCGCCTCGCCACCGGCGCGCGGTTTTGAGCGTGGAAGATGGAACACGTAAACATGCCTGCCAGGCCAATCGCGAAAAACACGCGGCCAACATAAATCAGTGGACCAATCGAATCGACAGATGCAATCAGCACACATCCAATCACAAACAGCGCGGCGACGGTCATCCATGAGCGACGAACACCAAGCCGATCGATCGCCTGCCCGAGAAACAACCGGCCTCCCAGCGCCGCGAATGTACCGCAGCCCACGATGAACCCAGCAGTCTTTTCAGTTCCGCCAAAGACCCGCACGAACTCAGCAAACCGAAACGTCATTGCGTTCGAGGTAACCAACATGAGGTTGGCGACATACGCAATCCAAAACGTACGATCGTAAACCTTCTGATTGTCAGGCGTTGCCGAAGTCATTGGTGTCAGGAACCGTCGGGAGCATTCACCGGTTCCGAACAGAGCAGCAACGTTCGAGGCGAGTTGCTGTGATGGCAACTCGAACCAGTCTCAGGCGGAATCCTAGAGCACAATCACCCAAGAGCAACCGGTTTCGTAACCGGTAAGTCAGCGAGCTGCTCGGCAACACGACACTTACTACGTTCCGGGCAGTTCCTAACGCCGTCCCGATAACTTAGACCAAGTGATCCCAGTACGTGAATTTCTCACCAGCCTGGATCAAGTCCTCGCGAATGAACGCTGTTCGAGCGACAAAGATGTGGTCGTGCTCGTTGCCACCGTTCAGGGTGTCTCGAGCGTAATCCTTCTTGATGACCGAATTCGTCTGACCACCGTACAACGTGTCGTTGCCGGAGAAACCGTAGACCGCATCTGCACCTAAACCGCCATCGAGCGTGTCGTTTCCGTGACCACCGTGGACATAGTCGTTGCCCTCGTTGCCGTACGCGGTGTCGTTCCCAGCCTCACCGTAGGTGCGGTCGTCGCCTTCATTTCCGGTGATGTAGTCATCGCCGTTACCGGCCCAGATGGAATTGTTGCCCACCTTGCCGTAGAGGAAGTCATCATCGTTGCCGCCATACATGATGTCGTTGCCGGCGTCACCCCACATGTGGTCATCACCGTCCTCGCCGTACATGCTGTCGTTGCCTCCGCCGCCACGGAGTGTGTCACTGCCTGCACCACCCATGATTCGTTCTGCGTTGTCGCTTCCAACAATAGTGTCCCCGAATTTCGTCCCCTCAACGACAGCAAAGTGGTCTCGAACGGTGTCGGTCCCGTGCTGCGTCAGGACGGTGCCAGCCAGAAGATCCATTCGAATGCTAAATCCGGTAAACTGTCGGTAGGTCAGCATGTCCGTACCCGCGCCTCCCGTAAAAGCCGTGGATGATTTGGGGTTGGCATGACCAAATCCGGAAGCCAGAGTGTCGTTTCCGTTGCCCCCGAACAGGCTGTTGCTCCCACGATTGCCGAACAGGTAATCGTTGCCGTCACCGCCGTTGAGACGGTTGTTACCTGCGTCACCGTGGATCGTGTCGTTATGGTCTGAACCGAGCACATCGTCGATTTCGACAAGCGTGTCGTTGCCGTCGCCTGATGCGGTCGCTTCCTGAAGGTTCACCGTGACTCCTGAGGGCGACGATTCATAGCTCACGGTGTTGCTACCCGAACCACCACGGATGTCGTCGTCACCGCGACCGCCTTCAAGGGTGTCATCGTTACTGCCGCCCTTCACCTGATCAGCACCGGCACCACCATCCAGTTCATCGTCCCCGCTGCCACCAAGCAGCTTGT
>JBGCDN010000657.1:0-4774 GCA_045105495.1 Planctomycetaceae bacterium | reverse complement strand
TCAGATCTTCAGGCGGCCTTTGCTGTCACCAATGTGGTCGAGCTTTGCACCGACGCGGTCTGCCATGCTGAGGAACAGATCGTTGAGCGGAGTTTCCTTCGGGAACACCATGTGCCGACCAGTGGAAATGGTTCCGCCACCGCCGCCTGCCAGAAGAATTGGCAGATCGTGGTGTTGGTGTCGGTTCCCATCGGAAATCGCACTGCCGTAGAGAACCATTGAGTTGTCCAGCAGCGTACCGTTGCCGTCCTGAACCGAATCGAGCTTGTCCAGGAAGTAGGCGAATTGTTGGACAAGGAATTTGTCGATCCGCGACAGCTTTGCAACTTTGCCTTTGTCGTTGCGGTGGTGCGAGATCGCGTGGTGGCCTTCCTTGACGTTCACATCCGGGTAGCTGCGATTGCTGCCCGCGTTACCGAGCATAAACGTGGCAACTCGCGTGCAATCGGTTTGGAACGCAAGAGTCATAATGTCAAACATGATCCGGGCGTGAAGTGGAAACTCACCGGGAACACCATCCGGAACTTCGTAGTCCGGTATTTCAATCAACTGCTTTTCAGCGCGGTCGATGCGTTGTTCTACTTCGCGAACGCTGTTGAAGTATTCGTCAATCTTGCGTCGGTCGGTTTGGCCGAGCTTCTTCTTCAAACTGGCTGCATCTCCAGCAACGAGATCAAGAATGCTCTTCCGGTTCGCGTTTCGCTTCTTCTCGTTTCCAGACTTGTCCTTGCTGCCGAACAATCGCTCGAACGCCAGCTTCGGGTTGATCTCTTTCGGAGCCGGCGTGTTTTCCGTCTTCCAAGAGATGCTGTTGGAGTAAGCGCAGCTGTAGCCAGAATCACAGCTACCCGCGCTGCGGCCGCGGACCACACCAAGTTCGATTGATGGCAATCGGGTTTGATCGCCAATGCGTTCTGCGATCGCCTGGTCAATCGATTGACCAACCTTAATGTCGGCTCCGGATGTCTTCCGTGGCTGCGCACCAGTAAGAAACGCGCTGGCGCTTCGAGCGTGGTCGCCGGCGCCATCTCCGTTGGCTCGGGCGTGGTGTTGAGTCAGTCCGGAGAACAGATTGATCTTGTTCTTGTGCTTCGCCAATGGCTGCAAGGTTGGCGTCATCTGCAGCGGACCGGCTCCACCCTCTGGCTTCCAGTTGTCTTCGATTACTCCGTTGGCGAAGAAAACGAAGGCAGCTCGGTTCGGTTGTTTCGGAGCCGTCATCGCGAACGCAGAACGCTGGGGCAACATGGCTTCCAGCATTGGCAAAGCCATTGTGGTTCCAAGTCCGCGAAGAATGGTTCGTCGCTTGAGTTGGTTGCTCATTTCGGACTCCAGTGAGAACTGACGGGGTTCAGTTCGCCTTTTTCGGTTTTTCGCCGCGTCGTTCGCGGAACGGTTTGCTTAAGACAATGCCTTCAACCATGGATGCGAATTGCAAGTTGCTTTGCTTCATCCGCTCGTAAATTCCGTCCACCGCACATCGATCATAGTAATCGAGTCCACGGCCCAAAGCGTATATCATCATCTTCTCTGTTAGACATCGGCTAAACTGCTCCTCTCGCTTCTTCACGATTTGGATCAGTTCCATTGCTCCGGAAAACGTCTCGCCAGACGGCAATTCGCCAGACGGATCGACCGGCCTGCCATCAGCCATATCACGGGTTTGCCCAACGGCATTGAACCCTTCGAAGCCGAAACCCAGCGGGTCCATCGTCTTGTGACAAGAAGCACAAGTTGGACTCTCGCGGTGCAATGCCAGCTGTTCGCGAAGAGACATCTCCGGGTTCTCTTTGGCAGTCTCATCCAAGTCTGGCACGTTCGGCGGCGGGTCTGGCGGAGCGTCATTGAGAAGGTTCTCAAGAATCCATTTGCCACGTTTTACCGGCGATGTTCGTGTTGGGTTGGATGTCAAAGTCAAAACGCTGGCATGAGTCAATACTCCGGCGCGGCCGGTGCCTTTGAGAGAGACTCGTTGGAAGTTCTTCCCTTTGACACCGGGGATGTTGTAGTGCTTTGCCAAACGCTCGTTGATAAATGTGTAATCGGCATCGATGAAGTCTGTGATCGATCGATTGTTCTTCACGATCGATTCGAACAGCAGTTCCGTCTCGCGAACCATGTCTCGCTTGAGACGCTTGTTGAAGGTTTTGAATTGATCCCGATCTGGCGTCAATTCTTCGAGACCTCGAAGGTTCAGCCATTGGCTCGCAAAGTTCTCAGTGAGAGCCCGCGCCTTCTTGTCTTTCAACATGCGGCGAATCTGACCCAACAGCACATCTTCTTTGTTGAGCTGCTTGCGATCCGCCAGCGACAGCAGTTCGTCATCCGGCATACTGCTCCAGATGAAGTACGACAGTCTCGAAGCGAGCTCGTAGTCGTTCACTCGATGGCTGCTGGCAGGATCGTCTGGGCGTTCGTCTTCTTCAACTCGGAACAAGAAGTGTGGCGAAACCAGAATTGCCTGAAACGCCAACGCGACGCCTTCGTTGTAGGAACCGCCGTTCTGGTTCACCGTCAGATCAACAAGATTGACATACTTCTGAACTGCGTCGTTAGTAACCGATCGTCGGAACGCGCGTCGGGCGAAGGGTTGCAGTACTTCTGTCGCCGCCTGACGAAGGCTCTTGTTGCCACCAGGTGTTGCGAAGATAAGTCGCTTGTGAAGAGCGGGGTATTCGGGCTCTTCGGCGTTTTCGGGACCGATCAATTCGATCCTGCTGACGTACAGATTGCGATCTTTCTTCTTAATCACTTTGTCGTTGGTAAAGCGAGCCGCAATGCGGGTCTTGCCCTGCTGAATGCGAGTTCGAAATTCGAACGTGCCAACTTTCTGCTTACCCGGCACGTCGATCGAATGAACGGCATCGCCATTGATTCGAAACTCCATGTTTGCCAATTCTTTACCAGCTTGGTCGGCCTTGGCCTGAACTCGAATCACATAATCGCCGGTGGCCGCCAAATTAAACTCCGCCCGCGCTTCGCCTGCGGAATACATGACGACAAAGTCATCTCCACCATGACGTGCGGCACCCGCTGCTTTCAGGGAATTGCCGCTGCGAATCAAGGTTCGAGGGCGACTCAAGTCTTCCGAAACAACCGCGCGGTCGACGACGTCTTCGGCTGCCTTCAAATACTTTTCGAGCAAAATCGGTGAGAGCGAAAGGACGTCGCCGATGTTATCGAAGCCTTCGCCAACATCGTCTGAGGGGAAGTCATCGGCTGGTTTGAAATCGACACCAACCAAATCGCGAATTGTGTTGTTGTATTCGGCTCGATTGAGACGCTGAATTGTTGGCCGACCGGGATCGTCGATGATCGAACAGTCAAAGTTAAAAAGCTGATCTTCCAGCCATGTGGCAACGATCGCTCGGTCTTCCTTCGATGGCTGCGGGTCGTAGTCGCCCGGCGGCATCGCCTCGGCGTTGATCATTCGATAAATGTGTTCGAACACCTTGCGATTGTCTGTGACGTCAGCGGCATTGGTGTAGACCGCAAGGTTTAGCCCTGCGTCGCCGTCGTTGTCGCCATGGCAATCGAAGCAATGTGTTTCGAGGAAGGGAAAGATCTTTTCCTTCCAGGTCTCATGATCCACCGGTGCGGCTTCGGCGGCCACCAACGTATTTCCAATCGGTGACTCGATTGGCGTGGAACCGCTAAACAGAACGAAGTACCCAGCAGCCAGAATCGAGAACACTCCAACGACACCAGCCAACAAGCCGATCGGAAATCGTTTGGTGTTTCGATGCGTTGATTTTCGTCGCTTCGTTCGAGCCTTGGTTGGTTGGGTTCGTCTTTGATTCTTCCGCGGTGGCAACGATTTAGTTTCCCGCGTTGACCGCTTTTGTTTTGTTTCAGATGTTCGGCGAACCGGTTTTGCTTTTGTTCGCTTCGGCGTTTCCTTGGCCTGACGGTCTCGAGCCGGCTTGGCGGTTCGGCTAGCTTTGATTGGTCGATCGCCTGCTGGTTCTTCGTGATTAAGACTGGTGACACGCCCAGGGATCCGCACCTTTGAGCTACAGGCGTTATTGGGACAGAGGCCGACCTTCCCCGCATGTCGAGAGTCAACTCGAAACGGGTGATCGCAACGCGGGCATTGGACGGGTATCAGCATGCGGGCTGGCTTCAGCAGACAGGTGAGGTGTGCGTGAGCAGCAAAAAGGCGGGAGCTTAATTGTACCCGTGGTTCGCAGCATCGTCCAACTGGCTTTGGAACGGACGCGAACGTAGTGATCGGATTAACACAGTGGTGTTGGTTGGAGATTCGGATCTACCGCCTTTGAGGCCGGATCTACCGCCTTTGAGGCCGGAACAGCCGAGTTTGGCTCAACCGGAGAACGCTGGATCATCAACCACTGGCAGTGAGTCGTCATCCACTTCTTGTGACTCTTCGGTTGGCGGTGGGGAGAGCGCATCAGACATCGGCGCTTCCGCGAAGTCGGCCATGTAGTTGTCAAACTTGGCCTTCATCTCTCTCGGGATCAGTCTGGTTCCCTGCAGCATCTTGAGAAGCTGTTCTCCTGCCCAGACCAGCGACTGCGTTCCCGGTTCGTCCGATGTCGCTGCTTCACGCAACGGTTCCAACGCGGTCTCTACCTGCTCTCGGCTGTCTTTAAGATGCGTGTTCCATTCCACGTCGTTCATTCGTGAACTGTTGTCTTCGAGCCGATCGCCGATTCCCTTGAACAAGATGTAGGCGTCAGCAGCGTGGTCGCGGCCACCGACTAGCATCTTGCCGACAAACACCACCAGCAAAACACCCACCATCGACACTTGC
>JBGCDN010000656.1:0-6400 GCA_045105495.1 Planctomycetaceae bacterium | reverse complement strand
ATCTTCGCTGACCCCAGGTAGTGAAATTCAAAATTGCTTGTCGCCGTCTCGAGAATCTTGAGCTCGCGCTCGTCGAACTTCGTCGCGCGAAGTTGAGCCAACGTCTCCTTAGCTTGCTGCGCCGTCAGTTTGTCTTGCTTCTTTTTTGCGTTGACTGTTTGTTTTAGCTTCGCATCGGTTGCTCGCAGCTGATGCAGTTCGTTGTCCCAAAACTCCGCAGTCCGCAGCGCGACGACGTTGCCTTTGAACTCAGGCAGGTCCGCAGGCGCAGCCATGGCGTTACGAAAGTTGGAGTGGATTGCGGTGTAACGCTGTTGGTCGGCTGTGTAGTTTTCAATCTTCCCGCCAGCTCCCATGACGCCAATGACGAATGGCAAATTCGGAGCGTTCAGGTCCTTTCGAACGTCGCGGATGAAGTGGGCCATAACGGTGCTGTAGGCGTCGTACCCACTCGGTTTGTCTCGGTTCGGGTAGACACCGCGATCGACCATGTCGTTCCACCCCTGGAACCAAACGAAGCCCGCAAGTTTGTGTCCACGCTTCTTGTCGTAGTTGGGGTAGACGCGAGATACATCAGCAAGCACGTGCTGAACGTGTTCGACCATCAGGCGATAGTAATGTCCCGTTGCCTCGGCCCGCTTCGCTTTTTCTTTCTCAAGATCCTTGCCCTGCTTCTTCATTTGCTGCAACTGATTCTCGTTGAAGACGTAAGGCCCAGCCGATGGCGGACGAAAATCCGTGTGCAAACTCTTCCCGCCCCATGCGGTCTTGATAATCAGAATCGGTTCATTCACAAGCTTCTGCATGTAGATGCCGAACGTGAATTCCGGTCCGATCTTCGGGCCATTTTGTGTGGCTCCATAGCCTGCCGTCAGACGCCCAAATTTCTCCTTCTCTGATGAACCGATAGACGAAATCCAAACGTCTTCGCAGACGGTCGGTTTGCCATCTTCTCCCTGCATCAGGTCCAGCATCGGGAGTGTTTTGGGATCCATGCCGATATGTTCAAACGTGCGAACATGTGCGTGGCCTTGCATGTTTGACTGGCCACACAAAACGTAGACCTTCAACGGCTTGTCTTCTGCATTCGTCGGAACCGATGCGGCAACACTCAGGAGAAACAAGACCAGCAAACGGCCAACTCTGGTGGGTGAGTACATCATGCAACAACCTTTTGCTTTTATCAGGAGAGCCCGTCGAGACGACGCACTCAGTCGGTGAATGCATCTACAAGGGAGCGAACGTCCGGAGAACTCTGTCGGTAACTGACAATCATCACTTCCAGGCCATAGCCACGATACTTATCGAGTGCCTGTCTAAGAGCGTCAATGATCCATTCTTGCGGATTGCCGAAGACACCGCCGCCGATGAGCGTAAGAAAAGCTTTGTTCTGCCCCGTGCGATCTGCGTTGAGAATGGCTGCCAGTATTGTTGCCTCGTATGAGGCTTCAAGAACGAATCTCGCGAACGGCTTCCACAACTCGGCGGAATGTGACGAGTACGCAACCGGCACTGCAGAACAGTATGCCTGCGTGACAACGTGTCTGGCGTTCTGAAGCGTTACTTCCGTATCTGTTTGAACTCCAATCCGCAGCAGCTCCTTGGCCTGCTCGTGCCTAGTACTGTTCGAAAGAATGTCGGCCAATTCCCGCAGCCCATTCTCTGTCGCAAAACAGTATCCGTTACGCATCTCCCACATCTGATTGTCTCGGTTCCCCAGTTCCGTCCCGAGATCCGATAGGCAGTCAATTTGCCGTTCGGCTGTCTGACCAAGTCCGCCATTAACTTCGGCAAAGTAATTTCGAAACAACGTACCCGCTCCACACGCAATCGCGCAGGCAGGTCCTTGAGTCAGATCGTGTTCGTAGTCGTCGATGCCATCGTCTGGAGTTACCTGCGACGATGGCATTTCCAGCAAGTTGAATTGAGAAGCGACATGCATGAATGCGGAAGCGTTCTCACCGTCGAGGTGAATTTGCCTGGTGTCACCAACAAGCTCTTCAACGCTGATGGAGCCCTTCGGCTGGATTCCGGACACACGATCTCGAAGTTCTGCCAGTGAAGGAGTTTCGAGCCGACCGTGCCGCATTATTCGCCCGGTCACGAGGGACTTCATTTGGTTCCCATCGATCTGAATATTCTGCCTGACTTGGTCGGCGTTTTCTTCTTCGAACCCCACGAGTTCTTTGAACCACATACTGCTTCCGTTTCAATAAAGCTGGTTGCCGCTTCCGAAATCTGACTATTTGCCAGACGTCGATCCGTGCTCGCGGCTGCAGCCAACGCTGTAAAACGTCTGAGAATAGTACAAAACCGCTTGTCTCAGACCGTTTTTCTGGAAAACAGATTTTTCTCGTAACAACTGTGATCGCCGCCGTTCGTGAGAGTGATGACAAAACCTGCCACTCACAACTTAGGACGACGCACTATGAAGAATCTCATCTCACGCGGCATTTCAGCTCTGACACCAGTAACTCGACGACGCCGAAACACATCGCAACCGGCGACCGAAGCATTGGAAGATCGGGTGCTGCTAAGCAACGTCACCGTGAGTTTTGAGAACGGCGACTTGCGACTTCAGGGAGATTCCGGAGACAACGTTGTTACTGTTGAACAGCATGGAGATCGAATCATCGTCCAGGGTTTCAACGGAACCGAATTGAACGGGCGTAGTCAGTCTTTACTCTTCGCCACGAACGGCGTACGCGATGATGTGATCATGAACTTCCAGGCGGGTGGCGACAACCTGGTCGGGCTGAAAGACATTGAGGTTGGCGATGACGTTCAGTTCCGCGGCGGCCGAGGTGCAGATCGCTTCGGTTTTCTTTCAGGCTCTGTCGGAGATGACATGCGAGTCCGCACGGGCAACGGTCATGATTCTGTGTTTATCGAATCCAGTCCGGTTGGTGATCTCCTCGATATCAATACTGGCAGTGGGCACGACAAGGTGGGACTTGGTGGCGATGATGTGCAGTACAAAGACGTCACTGTCAAAACCGGAAAGGGCCGAGATGGCATTCTCTTTGGTGGAATGCGAGTTCGAGATGATTTGAACGTTAACATGGGATCTGGAAGCGACGTTGTTTTTGCTGGCGAACTTCAGGTCGATGAATCTGGTTCCTTCCGACTGAATCTGTCTGGTGGCAATGACGATGCTTACCTGTTTGATTCAACCATCGACTCGTCTGTGTCTGTAAATGGCGGATCAGGATTCGATGGGTTTGAGACCAGAAATGTGAACTTCGCTGAGGCTCCATCTGAAAACGGCATTGAACGAAATTTTGTTCTCGACGCAGACCTGAGATCTCTCGAATTTGCGTTTGACCTTCTCAGCGACTTCAACGTGTAAAGCCAAAGCGTCAGTTTGCAGAGCGGCAGCGATTCTTCGCTCGCCGCTCTTTTTCGTGTCTGTCGAGCCCCGCCAATACGTGTCACTACAGCAGCGAGAACCTGACAACCTCCCACACTGCAAAGCATAGCGCGAGCACGCAAACGGAACGTTGCCGTTACCGCCAGTAGCGTTTTCTGTACGAACGAAGCTTGCTGAGCGTTTCGCGTTCTGAGCCATCTTCGTTGACGAGGCCGCAGCCATTGCGGGTCGAACCTGAACCGTCTCGCAGGCAGCCCCAATAAATGCCAACGACCGAATCTTTGGCCATCAGGACCGGGACATACCGTTCTAACATCGCCAACTGCATTTCGTTGGCGGCATAGTCGCCCACACAAGACAGCGACACGCTAAGCGGCAAGCCAAGGTAACTCCACAAATCCATGAGTTTGGAGAACTGCAGCAAATGCTGCGGCAAACTGCAATTTCCGTGTTCGCCAAGTCGAATATCCAAGTGAACCTCGGAGAGGCCGATACCAGATCGGGCCAGAGCGTCGACGAATTGAATGGGTGACAGCCGATGGTTCCCGTCGGTCATGTATTCGCCAAACGGCTGACCGATCATCAAGCTCAGCTGAATTTCGTCATCAACCTGACGAGCCACCTCAAGCGTTCGGGCAGCGAGTGAGAGGCGATTCTCTTCTGTCAGGTTCAGAGCCCCACCAGTGTTTGCGTTGCCCACGATTTCCCAGTGACGTACTCGACCGACATAGCGTGAGACTGCCGTCTCTACGAAGTCGGCGACGAAACTCTGAAGGTTCAGAAAATCGTGCTGCCACGTTTCCAGCCACGAAGGCATGCCGCCCTTTGCCAAGTCCAGCAGCGGGCCGGCGACGACGAAGTTTCGATTCTGAACGCACCAGTCGATTGTTTCGTCCAGGTTGTCCCAGTCGTATTCGCCTTCTACAGATTCGATTGTCTTCCACGTGACCGGAACCAGAGCCGAATTGAAGACCGATTCAAACTGTTCACGATCGGGGTTTTCGACAGCCGCCGATCCCGTATCACATCCAAGAGATACCGGCAGAGATTGAGATCGCGATTGGCGAAACACCATCCTCTGTGACACATAAGCTTCTGTCAGCAGTCGTCCGGCCTTCACAGCATTCGCGATTGCCTCCCAGGCGTGCTGGCTGCATTCTTCAATCGACGATTGCTTCAGTACTGCTGCCGTAAACAACCGATGGGCCGTGTCGTAAGGTTCCTTCATCGAATCAGGAATTCGGAGGCCTGCGACTTGCCAGGCACCAGTCTGGTTCCGCAATTCGCAAACGGTTCCTCGCGCGAGTTCCAGAGCTAGTACGTAGGGGTCGGTGCGTTCTCGAAGAGAAGCTGTCGCCAGCATCACGCTGCCGAAGCCATCGACAGGACAGAGAATATGAAGCTTGCCGCTGTCGGACTGCTGACGTGTGCAGACCAGCGTATTCCCAGTCGCCTCAACGCGCATTGCGAAGCTGCGACCATCGAACCCAGTCATTTGGGTTGGAGGGAGATCGCCCTCGATGCGGGACGACGGGCATACGATGAACCGCATCACCCCCATTCAAGTTTCCCTTTTCAACGACACGAACAAACAACGGACCGCAGATTGCGTTCGGAAGACCGGAGGTCGTTTTCGAATCTCAATCGCTGGATGCCAAAAAGATTCGCACCCATCGCAATGACTGGAAAAAGACCTTACCTCTTGCAGCCACCTACGCAAGAAGCAATTCCGCGTCGCCAGAGCCAAGAGGCGAACGCTAAGTCTAACCGCGAGTCTACTTCTGCCTGATTCGTTGTTCAAGAACACACCCACCGGTAGACTCGCGCTAGTTTGAACTTCGAGTTTCATTTCGGTGACCCACAGATGGCCGCTTTCCTACAGAGTGAACTAGGGAACATCCCAGTCAAACGCGGTAAAGTA
Organism: Planctomycetaceae bacterium; assembly: GCA_045105495.1. Classification (GTDB taxonomy): domain Bacteria; phylum Planctomycetota; class Planctomycetia; order Planctomycetales; family Planctomycetaceae; genus CAYNWT01. The sequence goes on along the minus strand of JBGCDN010000656.1, from coordinate 1,109 downwards.
CGCGATATTTACGACTTCGGCGACCGCCTGTTGTTCATCGCGACAGACCGAATCAGTGCCTTCGATTGGGTTATGCCAAACGGTATTCCGGATAAGGGACGCATTCTTACGCAGATCAGTGAGATGTGGTTTCGGCAACTTGATCTGCCAAATCACTACCTCAGTTCAGACCTCGGCGAAGTTCCGTTGCCCGATGGTGCACCTCTCGACGATCTGGCTGGACGCAGCATGGTCGTTCAGAAAACAGAAGTGGTTCCCATCGAATGTGTCGTGCGTGGTTACTTAAGCGGTTCTGGTTGGAAGGAATACAAGCAGTCCGGAACCGTTTGCGGAATCAAACTGCCAGATGGCTTGGTTGAAAGCTCGAAGCTGGACGAACCAATTTTCACGCCAGCAACCAAGGCGGAGTCAGGCCACGATATCAACATCTCATTTGAAGAGATGTGCGATCGTGTCGGCACGGAACTTTCTGAACAGCTTCGCGACACCAGTTTAAACCTGTACGAAACCGGCGCGAACTACGCTCGGTCTCGCGACATTATTGTCGCTGATACCAAGTTCGAATTCGGTACCGTGAACGACGAGTTGATTTTGATTGACGAAGTCATGACTCCAGACAGTTCTCGGTTCTGGCCTGTCGATCAGTACGAACCAGGCCGTGGTCAGGCATCGTTCGACAAACAGTTCGTCCGCGATTGGCTGGAATCGACTGACTGGGACAAGAATAGCGAACCGCCGACTTTGCCCGACGACATCGTTTCGAAGACGCGCGATAAGTACATCGAAGCTTACGAGAAACTGGTTGACCACGACTTCGAATGGAAGATCGCCTGATCCCTCGTCGCGCACGAGCACCCCAAAGTAGTTGTCATGCTCTGCGTGACGGAGCGCGAGTGTGTTTGCTTCGCTCGAGCAATCTCAATTTGCTCTATCGGGTTGTTCACCTAGCGTTAGACGCGAATACGTCTGTCGCGTTGGATCGGATTTGCCGCCGGTAGAGCCGGTACGAACGGTACGACGCATCGCGGGACGGCTGATTTCTCAATCGCAATAGCGTCGGTCGGGCTTTGAGAGCATAATTGAGGAAGACTTTCAGGTCCCTGCTTGTG
>JBGCDN010000655.1:0-3526 GCA_045105495.1 Planctomycetaceae bacterium | reverse complement strand
TAGTCCACTCGCATTCCGTTTGCCGGTCGAGCGAACAAGCGTCCGAAGCCGCGTGGTCGGAACGTATCCGGAGCATAGCAGCGTTCGGCCTGCGTTCGGCCTGCTGCTCGTGGTCGGAACCAGCCCGTGTAGTTGTAAGTTGGTTCGGTGTAGAACGGCGCGGTTGGGCCGTTCTCGTCACCGGTTGGTCCGAATGCACGCATCTCTGGTTGTGTCATGAACTCGCCGGGACCGAGACCGCCAGCACCATCGTTGAATAGATGTGCGTCGGGATATGCTCCGGGGCCGTCCGAAACTCCAACAGAAATCTGTGCGTATGTGCTGGTCTGGCACAGCAAGAACGCGCTGAGCGCGCTAAGGACAATCTGCTTCATTCTTAATCCCCTCCATGGGTACGTGAGTTCGACACGCTCGTTTCGGTCGGTACCGATCAGGTCTCTCAACCCAATCGAACCGCTTGAGTCTTCCACGCGGGTGAACTCACAGGTTCCGCGTGTCTGACTTCAGTGGCTCATTCCGCAGGATCGGAAGAACGCCGCATGCAGGCACACACGGAACCGTCCGTTATGGCTGCCCGGGTCAGAACGTGTCTCGTCGCGCGGGTTGTTCGGGTTCTGTCAGTGAGCCTTTCGCCCCGATCAATCGTCCGCGCCCGAAGCGATGTTGTTTTTGAATCTCATGCGATCGCACCGTTCCAATTGGCGGCAATTTGCATGACAATTCAATGCCATACACCCCAGCAGAACTCAACGTCATGCAACGCACTCGCAAAGAACCACCGAACTGGGACTTGGTTGAACCCGTCGTCGACTGGATGGACGTCGGTCTCGAATCGCGCGCTGAGGATTTTGTTCGTGTTCGACAATACTTGCATGCGAACCCCGAGCTAAGCGGGCAGGAACGCGAAACGACGTCCTTCCTCAAAGTGGAACTCGACGGAACCAACCTCACCACGCGACAGGGTCGTGACGGTCTTGGTCTGATCGCAGACTTGAAAGTGGGTAACCCCAACGAGAACACACCGCTGATCGCTGTTCGAGCAGACATTGATGCATTGCCGCTGCCCGACAAGAAGGGCAAGCCGTATTCGTCGAGACACGAAAATGTGACGCACGCCTGCGGCCACGACGCTCACGCATCAATCGCCCTTGGAACCGCGCGCGTGTTTTCGATGCTGCAGACAGAACTTGCAGAGATCTCGCCGGACTTCGCTGCTCGCCTAAGGTTCATCTTCCAACCGGCTGAAGAAATCTGCGCTGGTGCTGAATGGATGATCGAACAAGGCGCGCTTGAAGGTGTCAGCGCCATACTTGGGCTTCATCTGGAACCGCAACTGCGAGCCGGGCATGTGGGCATTCGCTACGGCGTGATGACGGCGTACTGCGATGAACTTGCGGTGACCATCGAAGGGCAGGGCGGGCATTCGGCAAGACCACATCTCACGACCGACCCCATCGCAACAGCGACTCAGCTAATCAGCCTTCTCTACACAATGCTGCCACGAAACGTTGATTCGCGCGATGCGGCTGTCTTCAGCGTTGGAACAATCCACGGTGGTAAGGCTCCCAACATCATTCCAGACGGTGTTGAGTTTGGGGCGACTTTGCGAACGACGGATCCTGACGCGAGACGAACTCTTAAGCAGAAGATTCGCAAGTGTTGCGAGACCATCGCCGAAGCTACGGGTAACCGGATTGAAGCGAAATTTTCTCGACCATTGATTGCTGTTGTGAACGACGAATCAATCACTGGCACGGTTCAGAATGCTGCGACTCAGGTTGTCGGTGAAGACAATATTCACATCATTAAGAAGCCAAGTCTCGGCGGTGAAGACTTCGCTTTGTACGTGAATGAAGTTCCTGGCTGCATGTTCCGCCTTGGCTGCGCGGGGGCGGACGATTGGCCCCCACTGCATTCACCTCACTTTGATATCGACGAAAGCTGCCTGACCGTTGGTGCGGGCATCTTTGCGAGAACAATTCTTCTGTTGTCTCAGACCCTTTGAGGAAACGGCGCTGTGTCCCGAATTGAATTCACACACAACGAGTATCCAACGCTTGGCGTCGAGTTGGAACTACAACTGGTTAACGCTGATACGCACGCTCTCTCCAGTTCGATTGGAGATGTTCTGGAACGGCTGCCGAAGTCGCTGGCTTCGCAGATTAAGCCAGAACTCATGCAGTCGTACTTGGAAATCAATACGGGTGTTTGCCGTACGGTTCGGGAAGCTGGCGATGATCTTCGAACTAAGCTGGAAGACCTGGAAAAGGTAACTCAAGGTCTTGGACTGAACTTGTTCTGGGGCGGGACACATCCGTTTTCCAGCTGGAAAGAACAAGATATCACCAACGACGCTCGTTACCTCGAACTCGTGGACATGATGCAAGATGTCGCTCGTCAGTTGGTGACATTCGGTTTGCATGTGCACGTCGGCGTCGATTCCGGCGATAAAGCGATCATGATTTGCGATCGCATGCTGCGTCACCTGCCATTGCTGTTGGCCTTGAGTTCTAACTCACCGTTTTGGAACGGTCGGAAGACCGGGCTGCATTCAACGCGTTCAAAAATTATGGAAGGTCTGCCTACGGCCGGGCTGCCGCGGCAGATGCGAAACTGGAGTGAATTTACCTGGCTTATCAATCACTTGATCAAGACAGGATTCATTCACACGATTCGAGAAATCTGGTGGGACATTCGTCCGCATCATGCCTTTGGAACGGTTGAAATCCGTGTTTGCGATATGCCGGCTCGACTAGGCGATGTTTTGACCATTACAGCACTGGTGCAGTGCTTGGTTCATTCCATCTCTGCAGAAATTGATAACGGAACTTTTCAGTCGCAGTACCACCCGATGATGGTTCAACAAAACAAATGGCGAGCCAGCCGTTTTGGGGCGAAGGCGCGGTTAGTCAATACCGACGACTACGAACAGTATTCCGTCACAGAGACTGTCGATCGTTTGGTCCCACTGTTGCGACCGGCTGCTGAAGAACTTGACTGCGTCGACGAACTGGAATCGGTAGTTCGACTCTCGCGCAACACTGGCGCGATGCAGCAGCTTAAAATCTACGAGGTCACTCAAGACATGCGAGCGATCGTCGCCAAGATGGTCGCCAACAACCCCTGGCGCTAGGCAACTTCCGGTTGCATCGGTGTGCGGCAGCGGCGTTGGGATGGTGTTGTTCGGATGGTTCATCGCAGCGAGTTTGGCTTGTGACGAATAGTCGTGGTGGATTAACAATCTTGTGAGCCGAAGGGCGTAAGCCCTCGAGCTGTGCGCCGATTGTGGCTGCTTCACTCAGCGAGCCGTTAAGCTCTGTCCCCTGAGTGCTGTCACGATTACACTCCGCACCCGGGCCAGAGTACGAGTGGTTTCAAGTCGGAAACGCTGCTGCGTTGGGAAAGATGTTCTTTTCTTGTAGAGACTTGAGCCAGCTCGATGTTGACTTGGTTTGAAAGGTAGCTCGTGGGCGATCCCATTTTTCTAATTCTGTTGGTCGGTATCCCGCTGATTAGCCAGTTTGTG
>JBGCDN010000654.1:0-7539 GCA_045105495.1 Planctomycetaceae bacterium | reverse complement strand
ATAGTGTCTTCACTCAGTCTGAGGATCGCTTGAATGAGCTCAACTGTGCCATCGGCTCCTTTTCGGCCCCCAACAAGTATGGTTCCGGCAACGACTTCCGATCCGGCAGGGATTCCGGCAATCGATTCCCCAACCCACCCTGGAATGAAGACGCTATCTGTCGAGCCTGGAACCGCGCGAGTGTTCCAGGATTCGACGTCGGTCCATGGGTGACTGCCAACCTCGAACCGTTGCGGCGTCTGAGCTTCTACAGCCGGGCTGTAGGTAGAGACCAGAAGACAGAAGAGCAGAATCAAGCGGGCCATTTGGACACTCCGGGAACCCATGTCCGTCAGGGCCCATCTCAGCGAGTCATGTTAATCGCGGCGACATCAGTCGCACCTAAGTGACGACATGGTAGCCTCGATCTGTCAGCGTTTCTAAGACGTTTAGACCTCGGAATTAGAAAATGGCGATTCCGCGGCGACTGTTGAATTCGTTTGGCGCAGTCAAAAGATATCGGGCTCCGCGTCACGACTTCCATCAGCGTGCAGAAATCGAAAATCGCAACCATGATTGGCCTGCGTTGTTTCGTCGAAGTACAGCTTCCCATAGCCTCTTGAGAAGCTCTGCTCGGGCGGAGTCCAATTACTTTTCCTGAGCTCAAGCTCCTCATAGCTCACCTCGAGGGTCAGCGTTCGCGACTCAACGTCTAACGAAATGATGTCACCGTCTTTTACAAACGCTAACGGACCACCAACGAAGGATTCAGGAGAGACATGCAGCACACACGCGCCGTAGCTGGTTCCACTCATGCGAGCGTCTGAGATGCGAACCATGTCACGGACACCCTGCTCCAGCAGGTAGTTTGGGATCGGCAACATTCCCCACTCCGGAATTCCCGGCGCGCCGAGGGGACCGGCGTTCTGCAACACGATGACATGATCGGCGGTGATGCCAAGGCAGGGCTCGTGAATTCTGGCTTTGAGCTCCGCATAGTTTTCGAAAACGACGGCGGGCCCGCGGTGTTGAAGAAGCTTCGATTCAGCCGCAGCTGGCTTGATGACACTTCCATCCGGACACAGATTCCCACGAAGAACCGCCAGACTACCGGTCTCACAAACAGGCTGTTCGCGCACACGAATAACATCTGCGTCATGGATCTCAGCGCCGTCAATTGCTTCGCCGAGCGTACTGCCCGCAACGTTGATCGCATCCAGCTTCAACAGATCCTTCACCTGCGCCAACAGCGCGCGGAGGCCGCCGGCGTCAAAGAAATCGGCCATCACATACTTGCCGGTGGGGCGAATATGCGCCAGCACAGGTGTTCGCTGCGAGATTTCATCGAACCGTTCGAGTGAGAGTTCGACTTCCGCTCGCCCCGCCATCGCCATGAGATGCACGATTGCATTCGTCGATCCACCCATTGCCATCAACGCAGTAATTGCGTTCTCGAACGAAGCTGCCGTCATAACCTCGCTGGGAAGCAGATTGAACCACGCCAGCTCAACCGCCTGACGTCCCGTTGCGGATGCCATTCGCGAATGAGATGAATGCATGGCTGGGACAGACGCCGAACCCGGCAACGCCATGCCGAGTGTTTCGGCAATCGACGTCATGGTCGACGCGGTTCCCATTGTCATGCAGTGACCAGGCGAAGCAGCAATGTGGTCTTCCAACTCGCACCACGCTTCGCAGCCAAGCTTCCCTGCCCCGCGTTCAGCCCAGTACTTCCAAACATCACTTCCGCTTCCCAGCTGATCGCCGCGCCAGCTGGTTCGGTTCATCGGCCCGCCCGGCATAAAGATCGAAGGAACCCGCGCACTGAGAGCACCCATGAGCAACGCGGGGGTTGTCTTGTCGCAACCGCCCATCAGGACCGCGGCATCGATCGGATAGGTTTTGAGAACCTCTTCCGCTTCCATCGCAAGGAAGTTGCGATAGTACATCGAGGTCGGTTTCATGAACGTTTCGCTAAGGCCCATGACAGGCACTTCGACTGGAAAACCACCCGCCTGCCAAACGCCGCGCTTAACTTCTTCCACCCGCTGTTTGAAATGTGCGTGGCACGAGATGAGATCGTTCCACGTGTTCAGGATTCCAATTACGGGCTTCCCTTCGAATTCTTCCGTAGCAAAACCCGATTGCTTCTTCCGCGATCGGTGTCCGAACGACCGTAAGTCGTCTGGCCCAAGAAAACGGTAGCTGCGAAGCTGTTCCGGAGACTGGCGTGGTCGAGAGTGCATTGGTTGTGTCCGTCAAAATCGCTGGGAGCCGAGACATGGCCGCATGCATCCGAGAGAGAACCGGTTGTTGGCCATCAAACCGAGCCCTACTATCGTGAGTCCGTTCAACAGGTTCCAGCGAGACGATGACTTCAATGAGCAAAGAAGATCTCAGCGGATTCGCCGGAGTTCTGCTATGCGCGGCGGTCGGATGGTATGACGAGCATTGGCGATACTTTTGGTTCGCCTCCGGCGCGATCCTTGCCGTTTGGACTGCGTTTTCGCTGTCCAAACCTGACCAATAGCCGACGGCACGAAAAAAGCGGCAGGCGAGTGTGCCAGCCGCTTCAATCTTCTTCGCCGCCTGTTGAGATCGACTATGAGTCGTCGCCTGCCAGATCGATGGTAATTTTGGCAATCGCTGTCCGTCGCGAGAATGCCGCATCGAGTTCAGCACCAGTGGGAATACCCGTGCCAATGAAGTTGTCGATGCCGCGACTGCGACGGATTCGACGGCCCTCTGCTGTCGACTCGCCACCCTCCGTTGAGAACGCGGCCCCGCCTTCTGGATCGTTCACTTCCGTCCCGGCGTCAAAAACATCTTTCCCGTAAACCATAATTTCAACAGGCCCGCGGAACTCACCACGCCGCGTAAAGATCCCGTGTGCTTTCCGGTAGAGGTTGGCTACGAAGGTGTCGTTGGACGGAATCACCATCGAAGCGAAGCTGAAGAACCGATTCACGGCCGGACTATCGACGTCGATGATCTGCGTAACAGATTCACCCGGATCGAAAACCGGTGCACCTGCGAATCCTCCCGGAGCCAAAATTGTCGCGCTTGATCCGTGGCTTGCGTCTTCTTCGAACTGTTCGTGCAGACCTGCGGTATCACCTTCTTCGGCCAACGCTTCGAGAGCTTCACTGGCGCGGGCTCCTCGGGTTCCGATATCGAATCGCCCGTTGTGAAGACCCACGAAGAACGGCGTGAGGTACAGACCATCATCGTCCGCCAGATTCTCAATAGTGATCGCCAGTTGTGTGGAAGGACCAGCAACGAACGATCCAACTCGGGTTCCACGAACACCATTGCCAAGTTCGTCACTAACGCGATTTCGCTTCACGCGTACACGGACTGTTCCAGAGTCTTCTTCGTTAAGCCCCTCAGGCACGTCGAAGAAATACGTCGCAACAACCGTGCGGTTGTTCTCGTCCAATGACTCAACATCGAAATCGTTCGCTCGTCGTTTAGCTCTTCCAAACGTACCCCGCGCCCGAATCAAAACGTCCTTGCGACCGATCGTATCGAGATCGACGCCCGATGGATCGCTGTAGACAACTTCAATTGCCGCAGTGTCGTCGTCCAGCAGTTGAACTTCACCAAGGCTTGTGCGGGGACCCGTCGTATCAACCGGTTCACTCGGATCGTCAGCAGCTGAAATCGTAATTCGAGCAAGCGGAGTCTGGGCGATAAATGTGGACTCGATATCGCCAACGGGCGTCCCGGTTCCAATGAATCCATCCAGGCCCATTTCGGGTCTGTGAATAACACCGTTCTCATCGACACTGTCACCACCTTCTGTCGAGAACGCCGCGCCGCCGAACGGGTTGTTCACTTCGGTTCCCGCGTCGTAAACATCATCGCCATAGAGTTCGATCGAGAACGGTCTGACCATCTGACCGCTGTTCCGGAAGACACGGTAAGCCTCCGAATTCAGATTCGCCAGGAAGGCGTCGTTCGACGGGATAACCATTGTCGCGAAGCTGAAGTACTGGTTCTCTTCTGGATTATCGACGTCGATTTCGAAAGACACCGTCTCGCCGACGTCAAAGACCGGCGCACCTTCGAATCCCTCTGGCGCGACGATGGTGGCATCGACGCCGTCCGATTCGTCAGCGAAGCGTTCACTGAGAACCGAGGTGTCGCCGCCTTCAGCGATCTCTTCTAAGCCACCACCTGCAGCCTCACCCGCATCGCCAATGTCGAACGAACCATCGTGAAAGCCGACCCAAAACGGCGTTTGCAGCAATCCCCCATCGGGCGACAGATTCTCAACGGTAATCAGGACGTTGGTCAGAAGCGTTCGCGACTCCAAACTCTCGGTCTGTGCATGACGATTCTTTCTCGCAGCTCGGTGGGAGTTGTTTGTTGGACGACCAAAACGCGAAAGCCAGTTGAACATGGAGTCTCCAGGTTAGACACTAGATTTGGGTTGGATTGGAGCGGGTTGAGTTGGGAACAAAGCTCAAGCGCCGAAAGCGTTTTCGAGCGAAATCCCAGCTGTAAGGCCTCTCAATCCGCGACTTGCATGGCCCTGAAAGGGAATATCGCTTGCGGGCTTTAGATACGCCATGCGGAAGTCTAGAAAAATTGCAGGGAATAGGTCGTCAATAAGCTGGTGACTGTGTTCCAAGCCACAGTACCGGAGAACTGGAGTGGTCATGTCGTTTTTTCGTGTTGGAACGGTCCTGCTGTGCCTGAACCTACTTCCGATAGCAACTGTATTTGGCCAGAACGCTGATACAGGAACTGCGAAGTTTCAGCCGTATATCGAACCCATCAATCAGACCAACGTGAAGATTGAGCTGCTACCAATACCGGGTGGCCGGTTCGCCATGGGTAGCCAGACGACGGAGTCCGATCGGGAGGACGACGAAGGACCGGTTCGCGAAGTTGAAGTCGAACCGTTCTGGATGTCCAAGACCGAAATTACGTGGGACGCCTACGACGTTTGGGGAGAGAACCAAGACATCAGCCGCCGCAAGATTCTTCGAATGAAAGCGACCAAGCTCGATGAGAAGGCTGATGCGGTCACGCGGCCAACACCACCTTACACCGACATGAGTTTCAAGATGGGCAAAGGCAAGCATCCCGCGATCTGCATGACACAGCATGCTGCCAGGAAATACTGCGATTGGCTCAGCGCGAAGACCGGACACTACTACCGTCTGCCAACAGAAGCCGAATGGGAATACGCCTGCCGAGCTGGCTCAAAAACTCGTTACCACTTCGGGGACGATGAAACCAAGCTAGGGGACTACGCATGGTTCACTGAAAACAGCGACGACAAGTACCAACCGGTCGGAAAGAAGAAGCCAAACAAATGGGGCCTGCACGATATGCACGGCAACGTTTCTGAATGGGTGCTCGATCAGTACCTGCCGTACGACACCAAGCAAAACAAGAATCCACTTACTGTCCCAAAAACTCTGTATCCACGAGTCGTTCGCGGCGGTGGCTGGGACGATTCTGCCGACTGGCTCCGCAGCGCAAAACGGATCGCTTCTGAAGAAGGTTGGAAGGACCAGGATCCACAGCTTCCGAAGAGCATCTGGTATCACACGGATGCGTTAAGCGTTGGCTTCCGTATCGTCCGACCACTTCGCGTTCCGTCGAAGCAGGAACGAACCGACAAGTGGGACAAAACCGCTCCAGAACAAAAAGACCCGCCCCAGGAAAGCGACATCGAATAGGCTCGATACAACAGGCTGAGTTCTCAACGCCCTCGACAGGCGACACTGGTCCGAGGCACTAACCGCGTGATCGTATGAGCTTGCTGATTTCCTTGAACTCGTCAGCTGCAGCCGTTTCGCAGAGCTCAAAGATGACTGACTCGGTTGTGGTGATGGTCGCACCGAAGTCTCTCATCCGCTGGATTGCCACATCGCGGTCTATTGGGAACCGGCTGCCGATCGCGTCTACAGGAACGAAGACTGTGAAGCCTTGAGAGATAAGATCCAACACCGTCTGCTGCACACAAACGTGAGCTTCAATTCCGATCACGACGACTTGGTTCTGAGAAGTGCCTTCGTCGCCTACATCCGTGTTCCATCCCAATGCCTCAGCTGCACTGAATCGCAACTTCTCAATGGGTGAGGACAAGTAGTCACATAGCGGCGAAACAGTTGGACCAAGCCCTTTCGGATACTGCTCTGTCGCAAGAATAGGCACTCGAAGTATCTCCGCCGCTTTCGCAAGGTCATGGCACGCGTTGAGAACGCTGGTGTGTTCGAAAATCGCAGGCACAAGCTTCTCCTGCATATCGATAACCAGCAACCGCGCATTCGTTCGAGACAGCAGCGAAACACTACGACTGTAAACTGAATTCATTTTGAAATCCTTTGAGGCAGGGCAACCGAAAACGTGGTGCCCGCCCCCGGTTCGCTCTCAACCTCAATCGAGCCACCCAGTTGCTGGACGAGATGCTTTACGATCGCGAGTCCCAAACCAGATCCGCCAGAATCGCGTGAGCGGGCCGAATCGACCCGGTAGAATCGCTGGAAGATCCGATTGATGTGTTCCCGCTCAATGCCAATACCGGTATCTCGAACACGAATAATGACGTCATCGTCCTGACAATCCAGCTCCAGTGAAACGCTGCCCCCCTGCGGTGTGTACTTGATGGCATTGTCTGCGAGGTTGCCGACGAGGGTCCGAATGGCAGTTAGATCTGACTGAATCGTTACCGGTGAATCAAGCAGTTTCACAGTCATTGCTAGCTGCTTGTTAACGGCGATGTGTTCTCGCTGCTGGACGCATTCACGCAGAACACGCTCGACATCAACATCTTTGCGTTCAACGATTTCTGTGCCCGCTTCAATGCGAGCCAGATCAAGCATGTCATTGATGAGCTCAGCAAGACGGCCACACTGTTCGTCAATTCGGTTGAGAAAGCGCTTTGCCGGTTCAGGCTCTTCGATGGCCCCATCCGCAAGTGTATCCGCGCAGGCCTGGATCACAGTCAACGGAGTCTTTAGCTCGTGCGAAACGTTGGCGACGAATTCTCTGCGAATGCGTTCTAACCGACGTAGTTCTGAAATGTCATGAATTGTGAGAACGGCCCCCGTCGGTTCTTGATCGCCAATCGCATCTGCCTTCACCGTGACAATACGATTACTGCGAGCGAGTTCGCACTCAATGGGCGACGAAGATTGGCCTTTCAGTACAGCTCGAACGTACTCATGAATCTGGACATTTCGAACCAACTCTCGAAGCGGCCTGCCCAATGGCTGTTCAGGAACTTTATCCATAGTGGCCAGAGAGGCGTCATTCGCGAGCACAATATTCTCACTGCGATCAATCGCAATAACACCTTCGGTCATCGACGATAGAATCGCGGACAGTCTTTCCCGATCAGCCTGCATCGCGTTCGCAGACTCACGCACCTGCTCAGCACAGTTCGAAAGCTCAACCACCAGTTCCCGAGGCGATGCAGACTCAGATGGTCGCGAGTCAAATCGCGCCAAAGCCTGCCGAAGCAGGTTCGACGTTTCTGACCGAGAGCGATAAAGGACCAACAAAGAAACGCCACCACTTGCGGCTCCTGCCAACCCAACA